>JAFOIR010000425.1 GCA_017420625.1 Bacillota bacterium | reverse complement strand
CTGCCGGATCAGCGGCTCCTTGGGGGTGCGGGCTTCTGTTTCGTATTGTGCCATGCGGACTTCGGACGTGTTTCCTTTAAAGCCGGCAGCTTCGCCGACCTGCTTCTGGGTAAGCCCCTTGCGGGTCCGGAAAAACCGGAGCCGTTTGCCAAATGCCATGATAAGACCTCCAAACTTAAATAAATTTGTTAAGCACAGTATAACACGGAGAAAAAGCAAGTTCAATAGAAACTTAACGCAAAAAAGTTATTTTATCGGGTTGACTTAACGGAATAGAGTTATTATAATACAAACATAACTAAAAAGAGTTAAGTCCAGAAGGGAGGCGATACCTTGAGAGAATCAGGATTCTTAAGAGCAGAACAGGTGATGAAGGAGATGCAGATCTCCAGGCAGAAGGCTTACAAGATCATCCGGCAGCTGAATGAAGAGCTTGCAGGCATGGGCTATATCACAGTTCAGGGCAGAGTCAACGCAGATTATTTTTATGAAAGATGCCGTTACCACGGCGGGAAGGAGAACCAGCAATAATGGCAGTTTACAAAGATGAAGCAAAAGGCACGTGGCGGGTGATCTACCGCTACACAGACTGGACCGGGAAACCGAAGCAGACCCAGAAGCGCGGCTTCAAGACCAAACGGGAGGCCCAGCAGTGGGAATGGGAGACCATGCTGAAGAAGGAATCCAAACTGGATATGACCTTCGCCAGCTTCTGCGAGCTGTATGAAGCCGACCGGAAACCGCGGCTGAAGGCAAGCACCTGGGAGACGAAGGATCATATGATCCGGACGAAGCTCCTTCCTTATTTTGGACACCGGAAGATCGCGGAGATCGATGCGAAGGAAGTGATCGCCTGGCAGAACAAGCTCATGGCCTACCGGGATAAGGACGGCAAAGGATACTCTCCGGATTATCTCCGCTCAGTCCATGCCCAGTTGTCTGCGATATTCAATCATGCCGTGAAGTATTACAAGCTTCCGGTGAATCCGGCAAGGGTGGCAGGAACACTCGGAAAAGAGATTCCGAAGGAAATGGATTTCTGGACGAAGGAAGAATATCTGAAGTTCGCGGAAGCAGTGATGGACAAGCCGGTATCCTATTACGCTTTCGAGATGCTCTACTGGACTGGGATCCGGGAAGGCGAGCTGCTGGCGCTTACACCGGCGGACTTCGATTTCAAAACGCAGACAGTCACGATCAGCAAGACCTACCATCGGATGAAGGGCAAGGATATTGTTACAAGCCCGAAAACGGCCAAGAGTAACCGGACGATCAAGATGCCGGAGTTTCTCTGTGAGGAGATGCAGGATTATCTGCGGCAGCTTTATCAGGTGCATCCGGATGAAAGGATCTTCCCGGTTACGAAGTACTATCTCAACCACGAAATGGTCCGCGGCTGCAAGGCGAGCGGTGTCAAGAAGATCCGCGTCCATGATATCCGTCATTCCCACGTATCGCTCCTGATCAACATGGGCTTTTCGGCTCTGGCGATCGGTGAACGCGTCGGACATGAGGCGGAGAAGATCACGTATCGGTATGCACACCTGTTCCCTACAGTGCAGACAGAAATGGCAGACCGGCTCAATGATGCGCGGGTACTGGACACGAAAGAGGAAAACAGTAAAGGAGGCAAAGACGATGTCGAAGAGAAAGCTGGATGAACACGGCAACTGGAGGAGCAAGGCAGTGACTTTCAACATGTCGCCGGAGGAAGATGAACTGTTCGAACGGATGGTTCACATCTCCGGGCTGTGCAAGCGGGATTTCATTGCCGCGAGGCTCCTGAACAGGGATGTCATGGTGCAAGGGAATCCGAAGGTCTACAAAGCCCTGAAGGATGAGATGGCAGCAATACGGTCAGAACTGGAGAGGATCGCGGCAGGAGGGAATGTGAGCCCTTATTTGCTCGATCTCATCCGATTCATGACCGAGGTGATGAACGAAATGAAGGAGAAAAGCGTATGACATTAAAAAAGGAAAATGCCGCCCCGGATGTGGTTGTTGGCGCAGCCACGGGACAGCATCTATGTAACTCCGAGATCAGTATACCAAATGCTGCCCCGGCCGGCAATGAAAAAATTGCCGTGCCAGAGGCTCATCAGGGATCAAATTCTGTCACTCCGAATCCAGATCTGATCGAATCTGGAGCTGCAGAGGATATTGAAAAGAATCTGGAGAAGAGCTCCCTCCAGGAAGTCTCCATGACGGAGCTTTACGACCGGGTGTACGAGCCGAAGGCGCCGGTCGTGGAGGGGCTTCTCTATCCCGGAACCTATATCTTTGCCGGATCGCCAAAGGTCGGGAAATCCTTCTTTATGGCACAGCTGGCCTATCATGTCGCGGCTGGGATCCCGCTTTGGGAGTATCCGGTGAGGCAAGGTTCTGTCCTATATCTGGCTCTTGAAGATGACTATGCAAGACTCCAGAAACGGCTGTCCCGGATGTTTGATGTAGAGGGTACCGACAGTCTGTACCTTGCGACAGATGCCAGGAGCATGGCAGATGGGCTTGAGGCACAGATGGAGCAATTCATTACCAGACATCCGGATACGGTGCTTATCATCATCGATACCCTGCAAAGGATCCGCGAACTTAGCGGCGAGCAGTACAGCTATGCCAAGGACTACGAGGTGATCAAGAGCCTGAAAGCTTTCGCTGATAAGCACGGTATCTGCTTCCTGATCGTGCATCATACGAGGAAGATGGAAGCGGAGGACAGCTTCGATATGATCTCCGGCACGAATGGTCTTTTGGGTGCAGCTGACGGGGCATTTGTCCTGAAAAAGAAGAAGAGAACGGACAGGACGGCTGTCCTCTCTATTGTTGGCAGGGACCAGCAGGATCAGGAACTGAGTCTGGAATTTAATCAGGAGAGATGCTTCTGGAAATTCGTTTCCGCTGAGACCGAGCCCTGGAAGGAACCACCGGATCCGGTGCTGGAAGCAGTTTCGGGAATATTCACTGATAACACGATTGGATATGAAGGACCTGCTTCCATGCTTCTGAAAGATCTGAAGAAGATAGATCCGAATATCACCATCGCAGCAAACTCGCTCGGGCGAAAGCTGAATGTCAGTGCGGAACGACTGTTCAATGAATACGGCATCCGGTATGAAAGCACGAGGTCTCATTTCGGCAGATGCATCAAGCTGACGAAGATGAAGCCGAAGGAAGAAACAGAAAAGAAAGAATGATAAGCGTGACGGCTGTGACAGCTGCGACGGTTTTACGGATACCGGACCGCTATAGAAAAAACTGTCACAGCCGTCACAACTGTCACAGAGGAGAGACAGATGCAGAAAAACGTACAGATATCGTATGAGCTTTTCATCGATCTGATCAAGTTCCATCTTTTCGGATTCGATGAAAATGAAGCGAAGATCCGAATAGATCTGGAGCGAAAACTGAATACCATGTGTGAGCGCGAGTTTTATACGAAATACAACACAGCGGGCACTGATGCTGAGCGCGAAGAGGCCAGGCAAAAATATCTGGACAGCAGGGGAATCCCGGAGGACTTCCGATGGTGATTTCTCCCTGTCCGATACTGACAGGGACGTGTCACGTCCCTGTTAAAGCAGCGAAGGAAGAAGCTGCGGTGAAGGCCGTGAAGCAGCTCCCCCGGTTTCGGAGTGGTGTTAAGAACCTCCGGAACCGGAAAGCGGGTCAAGGGCGGCAGCCCTGCCCAGTGAAGTGTTGAGAATCGACACTTCGTACTGGGTATTACCTGCCGACAAACACATGCCTTTTGTGAATTTGATAAGGCAGGGAGAAAACATGGTTTTGAAAAAAGAAAGGAATTGTTATAGATGAAATTGACAAGACACAATGGCCGGTCGGGCAGACATGGAGCCTATAATCCCAGGCATAACGACCGACGGTTTGATCTGGAAAACAGTGAACACATCGACCAGGAACGTGCGAAACAGAATGTCTACTGGGACTGCTACCAGGGATTTCATTTTCCGATAGATCAGGAGCAGGAGGATCGAATCGTTTACTCCTTTGAGCAGATCGAGAGGGCTTTCTATTCGGAGCATTATGATGATTTCTGTGAAGCGCAGCATGAGCGAAACCGGAAGGCGGGACATTCAAATAGAGATCGATCAACTGAAGATCTCTGGCGGGATAAAAAGACCTGTCCGGAGGAATCGCTGATTCAGATCGGCACCATGGAGAAGTCCGTCTCCCCGGCGGTACTCGCAGAAATTGCGGTAGAGTTCTTTGAAGAATTTGAGCGCCGCTTCGGTGACCACATCCACATCCTGGACTGGTCGCTGCATCTTGACGAAGCGACGCCACACATCCATGAGCGTCATGTCTTTGATTGCGAAAATCGTTACGGGGAGGTTGCACCGCAGCAGGAAAAAGCGTTGGAAGCCCTGGGCTTTGAACTGCCGTATCCAGACCAGAAACCGGGCAAGATGAACAACCGGAAAAAGACATTCGATGCCGCCTGCCGGGAGATGCTTTTCGATATCTGCAGAAAACACGGCCTGCATCTGGATCATGAACCGGAGTATGGCGGACGGGCTTATCTGGAGAAGCAGGACTATATCATGATGCGGCAGAAAGAAAGGATGGTCGAACAAGGCCGGGAGATCCAGGAAGCGCAGGAGGATCTCGATCAGCTGACAATGAAGATCGAGGATATTGAGACGATGATCAATGAGGTCTCTGAGGCTGCATATGACAAGGCGGTCGAAGCAGTGTCAGAAGTCGTAACAGAGGAAACTCGGAATTCCGACTTCGGTATTATCATGGATTTCCGGGATCATGATGTGGACGCCGACAGACGGCTTTCTGATAAAGCGAAATCAGTCGTGAAGCATGTCCTGGGAGATCTCATGGAGAAATTCCGTGGCATGACGAGAGGGATTACAGCAAGACTTGACAGGATGCTTCATGATCCGGAAATAAAAGAGAGACAGATGAAGCCGATCCGGGAGGCGGCAAGGAAGTCGCTGCTGGCGGATCTCAGGGCTAAGAAGGTCGAAGCAGACCAGCTTAACCGCAGCCGCAGGTCAAAGATGACTCGGAGCTTGGAAGCGGAACGATGATATAAAGCAAGCTCCCGCTCATCGGCTTTACGCCGGCGCCCGGGAGCTTACTCGTTGTATTATGAAATGGTTATTTTTTTCTTGCATACCCGATGACACAAAGAATGTATGAAAGAGCAACGATTCCAAAAAGCAGAATGATTATTATTACGGGGTAGCGAAGGACGGATGTCAAACTTCCAGGATTAATGCTTTTTGAACCTCGCAGCAGGTAAAGGGCAAGCATCATACCCATGATTCTTACATACTGAATATTCATGTACCCGATCCACTGTGCCAGGGCTAAACAAAGAGAACACCATAGAAGAGGCATAATGACAGCGAACATCATAGAAATCCTGAATAGATCAGCCGGAAAAGTATGGTATACAATCCACCGGATCAGATAAATCACTATCGTTCCAACTAAACTGACAGGCAGACCGGCGAGGCAGGACAGATATTTGCTTCCGACGATTTGTTTTACCGAGAGCGGAAGTGTCATCTCGTATTCTTTCCAGGAACTCATCCCATCATAGGTAAGCGTCATCATGAGATGCATCCCTAAAAAAGAGAAAAGAATAACGTAGATTGAAGCGCATATATATCTGCGTTTCCGAAAAAAGCGATGGAGATGGCGAAGGCATATAGAACAATAACAAATATCCTGTTGTCCATCTTCGCCAGTAATTTCAGGTCTTTTCGGACTAATCCTTTCATTCTTTCCTGCGTAATGAGATGATCGCCCGGGTGCTCTATCTGTGTAAGGATGTTGAGACCTTTGGCT
>JAFOIR010000424.1 GCA_017420625.1 Bacillota bacterium | reverse complement strand
TGTTAATGAGTTAGATACCGCCAGACGGTTTATGTAGAACGAGGTTACGGAAACAGGATGTACTGTGGGTCCTAAAACAGTGTCGAATTCTTTTACAGGAGGTTTTTTATGATTTATGTTGGAATTGATGTGGCTAAAGATAAACACGATTGCTTCATCATGGATTCAGATGGAACGGTGTTATTTGATGTGTTCACCATTTCAAATACACGGACTGGCTTTATGGAATTGCTGGATTGCATCAAGTCAGTTACTCGATCATCTGAAAATGTGACGATAGGGCTTGAAGCAACCGGACACTTCAGCTACAACATCCAGAGTTTCCTGACTGACAACAATATGCCGCCTGTTGTCATCAATCCGCTCTACACCAATCAGTTCAGAAAAGCGACTAGTCTCCGAAGGACAAAGACTGATCGCATTGATGCACGCAACATTGCATTCTTGCTTTCATCTGGTTTTGACTTCAAGCCCTGTCGATGTGAATCATATCATATTAGCGAATTAAAATCACTAACACGCTATCGGTTTGAAAAAGCACAGGAACGAGGAAGGTTGAAAGTTTCAGTAACACGTCTTGTTACAATACTTTTCCCAGAGCTGCTTCACTGCGTATATTCCATACACTCTACTGCGATATACCAGATGTTATTAAACTATCCATCGGCCAAGTTGATTGCAGAGGCTCATCTGACACGATTATCCTGTTTACTCAACAAGTATTCATTGAATCATTTTAAGAAGGATTTTGCTATTCATGTTCGGGCTGAAGCCCGTCAGTCCATAGGACTTGATTTGCGCGCAAAATCCATTGAGCTGCAACATACGATCAAGTTAATTCAAGAATATGACCGCGAGATTAATGAGTTGGACGAATTGATCAAAGATTACATGAATCAGTTGCATTCTCCAATCACAACGATTCCAGGGATAGGGACTAACCTCGGGTCAATTATCCTAGCGGAAATCGGAGATATTAATCGCTTTGAAAATGCAGATAAGCTTCTGGCTTTTTCCGGAATGTCGCCCTCCACATACCAATCGGGAACTTATGAATCGAATAATGCCCGAATGGAGAAAAGAGGATCAAAATACTTGCGGTATGCGCTTTTTAATGCGGCGAGATACGTATGCCAGTGGGATCCAACTTTTGCGGCGTATCTTGAGAAAAAACAATGTGAAGGCAAGCACTATTATGTTGCTCTTTCACATGTAGTGAAAAAACTCGTTCGAGTCATTTTCCATCTGTTGAAAACGAATCAGGAATACATTTCTCGAGCATAAAACAGTTTTCATTTCGCCCATTAGGGTTTATTTGTTATGCCCAAAAAAGCAGCGCTTTTCACGCAAAGAAAGACTTGACTAAAGATAGTTAGTCTTTCGGGTTCAATTCCCTTCGTCAGAACCAGATAACGTGAAAGAGTCCCCCTCGTCAGAGGGGGACTCTTTCACGTTATGGAGCGGATGAGGGGAATCGAACCCCCAACCTCAGCTTGGGAAGCTGATATTTTACCACTAAACTACATCCGCGTATGTCACGGGCGGGGTGATTTTGCCCGCCCGCTCATCTCATTATAATCCAAAATCCTGCCTTTTGCACTCGCTACTGGGAAATTGGTATCACAACTTCAGGTGCGAGTTTCTCCTCTTCAAAGCCCTTCTCGCCGATCAGTGTCAGGTACAGTGCCGCGTTGGCGTTCTGTCTGTAAGGCTCGGTCCAGAAGATGTTGACGAGGCCGAATGTGATGGCGCCAAGCAGGAACCATCCGATATAGGACAGGTCAAACACAAAGGTTTTCCACTTGTGACCGTTCATGAGCCTGCGCGAAGCGCTGATGACTTGTGTCGCGGAGAGCTCCGGATTGTCACGCAAAATAAACGGTACCATGCGGTAGGAGTACGACTTGACCAGGCCCGGCACGATGAACAGCAATGTCCAAAGGATCAGGAACACGTCTCTCAGGAGCAGGGTTACAAATGTGTGTCCGTACTTGGTGAATCCTGATTTCAGTATGCCCAGATCCGGGTGCAGGTTCATGGCGTTCTCTCTGAAAAATCCGTAGCAGCCCACCTGCAGCGGGTTGAATACGAAGATCTTGAGCAGGAAGCCGATAATGCAAATGACGAATAATGCGGCCAGAATGCCCGCGATTATCATTCCTGCGACAGCCTGGTCATCTGCCGGCATGTTTTCTACCGTTTGCGCTAAGTCCTGAATTTCCTGGGTTGTTGTATCATCGACAGGCTCATCGTCTGTTGAAGTGCTGAATCTGGATGCTATGCCTGATCCGCCCGCAAGGAGCGAGATCAGGAATGCCGCGAGCACGCTCCTCCAGTAATTCGCCTTGAATCTCTCTTTTCCGCGTAATTTTATTTCTTTTCTATCCCACATAATAATTCCTTTCGTCCAATGCCCCTAAACAACACGTCACCTAGTATATAACTCCGCCGCCAGCTGCGCAACCCTGATTGGCGATTCGGGGTTTGTGCATATCGGGTGCTCTTCCCCCGGGAATACGGTGAGCGGATATCCGAAGCGCTTAGTGAACTCGATGACGGCGTCTACTTTCACGGTGCTGTCGCATTCTCCATGTGCAAAAGCCATCTCCACGTCTTCCGGTTTCGCCCGGTCGAAAAGCTCGAACAGATCCGGCAGGTCCGCGTCCTCTACGCCTTCATCCTTCGCCAGTTCCGGAAAATTCACAGCAGCGCACCGCATGAAGGCTTTCCTGCCTTTGTGCGGTCTCGTCGCCAGATAGATGCCGAGTATGTACGCGCCGAAGCTTGATCCGAAGTAGCACAGATCCAGCTCCGGGAATCTCTCCGTTACGTACTCCTCCACTCTCGCCAGGCTGTCCAGGCAGTTCTCGACGGTGAGTTCCTCTTCCGCCGCCTGGGCAGTGCCGTGGTGCGGCTGGTCGTAGGCCAGGACGCCGAAGCCTTTGCCCGGCAGCTGGCGCATCAGATTGGCCGCGTTTGAGCTTTCCTTGCTGCTGT
>JAFOIR010000052.1 GCA_017420625.1 Bacillota bacterium | reverse complement strand
CAACATGAGAAGAGGTCTGCTCTCACCCATGTCCGGTGATTATGAGAACAACTGGAAACACTCCAACGGAGCCTGGATTCGTACAGAGATCTGGGCTTGTGAAACACCAGGCGCACCGGAAGCAGCAGCCCGTTACGCCATCGAGGATGCAAAAGTCGACCATGGTGCCGGTGAAGGGACTGTCGCTGCCGCTTTTGTCGGGGCGATGCAATCGGCAGCTTTTGTTCTGAAAGATATTCGTTCCTGTATTGAAGTTGCGCTCTGTGTCATCCCGGAAAGTTCAAGAGTCTCCCAGAGTGTCCGGTTCGTTCTGGATGCTTATGACCTCGGATTGAAGCCTTCCGAGACCCGAAATCAGGTTCAGCAGATGAATGCCGATATCGGAGACGGATGGTTTGAAGCTCCATCCAACGTTGCCTATACGGTACTGGGACTGCTCTACGGTGAAGGTGATTTTAAACGATCCATGATCCTGGCTATCAACTGCGGAGATGATACTGACTGTACCGGTGCCACAGTCGGAGCAACGCTCGGAATCCTTGGCGGTATGAAAGCCATTCCTTCCGACTGGAGAGAGTACCTGGGAGATGAGATCGTTACAATTTCCATCGCTCGCGGAGATCGTGCAAGAAATCTGCCAGGAACATGTCAGGAACTGACCGAGCGTGTCGTTCGGCTGGCAGAAGGAACCCTGATCGCCAACGAAGCAGATCTTTCGCTCTCCTATACCGAACCATCTGATATACCGACAGACGCTAAAGAAAAAATGATCCATCGCATCAGGGAGAATGATCGTCTGAATTCTTCCCTGGTGGCTTTACAACCCTACAGCCTTTATTTCGAATGTCCCATGTATGAAACCTTTGTACGGCTGGAAGATGCACCGGATATTCATCCGTTCGGCCAGTGCCGGATCCATCTGTGTTTCGTTGGCAAAACCCAAAGACATGAAAATGAACCATATAACCTTTCTCTGCGCTGGCTCCTCCCGGAAGGTTTCCACGTTGTATCCGGCCGCAGTGCTGTCCGCATCAATCAGGAAAACAACCACTCGAAAGATCATCTGGGCAGGGCAGATTTCATTATTGAAGCCGGTGAAAGCATACAGCCAGTCAACCGCCTTGTTCTTGAAGTCGTAACAGAAGGACATCCGACCATTCTTTATATTCCTATCACACTGTTGGGCTAATACTTTCAAGGAGGCATCCATTTTCTTGGCTAATTATCTGATTACCGGTGTCAGCGGCGGGATGGGCACAGCGATCTGCCGCTTACTTACCGCCAAAGGTCATACCGTCTGGGGACTTGATCGGTCAGATCCTCCCATGCCGGACTCTTTCCACTTTATTCGGACAGATATTACCCAAAGTAATGAGATCGAAGCAGCGTTTGAAACGATTCGAACTTCATCGATGCGACTGGACGGAATCATCCATGCCGCCGGAATCTATGACCTTGCTTCATTAGTAGAAATGACAGAGGAAGACTTTATCCGGGATTTCAATGTTAATCTTTTCGGTATGTTTCGGGTCAACAAAATCTTCCTTCCTCTTCTTGCAAAAAAAGCACGTATCGTCATTATCTCCAGTGAACTGGCACCGCTTCATCCTTTACCGTTTACCGGCATATATGCCATTACCAAAACGGCTCTCGAGAGTTATGCCTCAGCCCTACGTATGGAACTTCAGCTGCTTGGACATTCCGTTATTGTGATCCGTCCGGGCGCAGTCCATACAGCTATGCTTCCTGCTTCGACTGCCAAACTGGATCAGTTTTGTTCCTCTACCAGACTCTATCGCTTCAGTTCAGGACGGTTCAGAAAGATCGTTGAATCCATTGAAGCAAAACACATTTCACCTGACAGGATCGCTTCTCTGATCGATCAGGTTTTAAGAGCAGCTCATCCTCGGCTTGTATATTCCATCAACCGCAATCCACTGCTGCTTTTATATCAGCTTCTTCCACCTCGTCTCAAGCTCTTTGTGATTCGGAAGATCCTCTCTTGACAACGAAAGAGCGTGGCTGTTATAGTGAAAATATGCATACAGATTAAAAGGAGTGTTCCCTATGTTCTATGCAATAGAAAAATTCCAGAGAAGAGCCCAGGAAATGGCTTCCCGGCGATATGTGGATATGGTTTCGATCTCCCCCATGACAGCTATGGAAGACTCTCTCGGCCCCGACGATGTACATACAGAAGCACCGGCGAATGTCGAAGGATATGAATACCGGGAAGGTGATACGTTTGTAGGCCGCGATCGGTATCTCTGGATCGAAAAAAAGGTAAAAATGCCCGAAAAGCGGGAAGGTTACGAAGTTGTCGGCCTGTTTGATTTTGGCAAGACTGACGGAGGATATGGCCGTGGTTTTGAGTCCCTGCTGTATGTCGACGGAATTCGCTATCAGGGTGTCGATACCTATCATAATGACGTGGTATTTGAACAGATGGCCGGTCAGGATGTCCGGCTGACCTTCCTTCTGTGGACCGGTCTCGAAGGCGGCGGTCCTCATCGGATCTCCACGCATGTGTATCGCCAGGCACAGCTAGGATATCTTCATAAAGCCGCTGATGAAATGTATTATTTCACCAGAGCGATCGCTGGCTCTCTTCCTCTTATGAGCGAAGAAGACCCGATCCGTTACGAGCTGGAACATGCACTGGACAAGGCTCTCGCCAGGATCAACTGGGATCAGGACAAGTATCTTTCAACCGTCGGTGAAGCACTGGATGTTCTGATGACAGAACTTGACCGAATCGAAAAGACAACAGATATTACTGCTTACGCTGTTGGTCATTCGCATATCGACGTAGCCTGGCTGTGGCGGCTCAAGCATACCAGAGAGAAGGTTCAGCGCACCTTTGCTTCCGTTCTTCGATTCATGGAAGAATTTGACGAATTTGTTTTCATGCACTCTTCTCCTCAGGTCTATAAAGATCTGAAAAAGGATGCTCCGGAGATGTTTGAACGTGTCAGGCAGAGAGTGTTGGAAGGCCGTTTTGAAGCGGACGGCGGTATGTGGCTGGAAGCCGACTGCAATATCACTTCCGGGGAAAGCCTGGCCAGACAATTTGAACACGGCATCCGGTTCTTCCGGGATGAATTCGGCAAACCCAGTCAGTATCTGTGGCTTCCGGATGTCTTCGGTTACAGCTGGGCTCTTCCACAGATTTTGAAACTCTGCAATATCAAAACCTTTGCTACGACCAAAATCAGCTGGAATCAGTTCAACAGTATGCCAAACGATATCTTTAAATGGCGCGGGCTTGACGGCAGCGAGATTCTGACTTACTTCATCGATATCCCCGGCAGTGAAAGAGAGATTTCTCAACGCTTCTCCACCTACAACGGCAATATTACACCGGCCGGTATCATCGGCGGCTGGAAGAAGCAGCGCAACAAAGAGATCACCAGAAAATATCTGATCTCCTATGGCCGTGGTGACGGGGGCGGCGGAGTCGACCATGACATGCTCAAAATGCGTCGTGTGATGGACAGGATTCCTGGTATTCCGCATGTTAAGTCAGCCAGTGCCGGAGAGTTCTTCGATCGTCTTCATGAAGATGTCAAGGCTTATGAGGATAAGCCCATTCGGGAAGTACCGGTTTGGGACGGCGAACTGTATCTTGAATATCATCGCGGCACTTATACTTCTCAGGGACATAATAAACGTTATAACCGCAAGAGTGAATTTGCCCTCTCCGAGGCGGAATGGCTCTCTTCTCTCGCCTATATTCTGGGTGCTCCGTACGACGGAAAAACACTTTATGACAGTTGGGAAACGGTACTTGAGCTTCAGTTCCACGATATCATCCCCGGTTCTTCCATCCGTGAGGTCTATGAGGACTCCGATAAGATGTATGAGAAAGTCTTGGCGGATACCGGAAAAGTCGAGAAAGCTGCTCTGTCTCATCTGATTAAGCCCGTCGAAGATACCTATACCGCTTATCATTTCGGGAGTTATGACCGGAAGGATCTGACCTTTGTTCCCGTTCAGGATGACTGCTCTTTTGAATCGATGGATGGCAAATCTCTTCCTTCTCAGAAGACAAACGATGGCTATCTGGTAGAAATACCGGTCAAGGCACTGTCTTTGACTTCATTCCGTTCAAAACCATCCGCGGCTGAAGATCCAGCTGATATTCCGTTTATCTTTTCTGATCATACGATCGAGACTCCGCACTATCTTCTCCATCTGAATGATCAGCATTTTCTGGACAAGGTCTATGACAAGGATGAAGATCGGGAAGTCCTGGCCGGACTTGGCAATGCGCTGGAGGTTTTTGAAGACAAACCGATCAACTATGACAATTGGGATATCGATCTGTTCTATACCCAAAAGAAAGAATATGCCGTTCCCGTTGGGGATGTGATTCTGAAAGAAACCGGTCCGCTGCGCATGGTGCTTGGACTTTCTTTCCGCTACAATCAGTCTGTGATTGATCAGGACATGATTCTTTATGCTGATTCCCGTCGGATTGATTTTGTAACGCACGTAGACTGGCATGAAGATCACCGACTGCTGAAGACTGCATTCGAGACCACTGTCCGTTCAACCAAGGCGACCTATGATATTCAGTATGGACATGTTGAACGGCCTACTCATTATAATAACAGCTGGGATATGGCCCGGTTCGAAGTCGTCGGACACAAATGGGGTGATATCTCCGAGCAGAACTACGGAGTAGCTATTCTGAATGACTGCAAGTATGGGTACAATGCAAAGGATCAGACCATCAAACTTTCCCTGCTCAAGAGCGGAAAACATCCCGATACCGAAGCCGATATGGGTGAGCATGACTTCACCTATTCTCTGCTGCCTCATGCGCACGGTCCTGTTGAAGGCGGCGTAATCGAAGAAAGCGAGATCGTCAATCTGCCGCTGAAAACGGTATGCGGGCAATCTGTTCTGGATGAGAAGGATCTTTTCCGGATCGAAGGAGAAGGTGTGCATATCGATGCTGTGAAGAAGGCGGAAGATCAGGATGCACTTATTCTCAGACTGCATGAATACCGCGGTGGAACCCATAAGATCCGGATCTCTTCTTCCTTCCCCATCAAGTCCTATCAGGAAGCCAATCTGCTTGAGGAAGCTATCGGTCCGTCAGTCAGTGAGAATACGATTTTCCGAACGGTTCATCCGTTTGAAATCGTCAACTATATTATTAAGTTTTAAACAAAGGAGGACTCATCATGGGACTTTTCAAGAAACTGTTGGGCGGTGCCCCTGACATCAGCCTGGAAAAGCTGGCCAAAGGCATAACCGATGTTGCCGAAAAAGCTGTACGCAAGGTTGAATCCTATGCAGCCGATTCAGCTTCAGATTCTGGTTCTCAGAATCAAGCCCGTCCCTATGAACCGGAAACGGCCGCTTCCGGGTTTTCCTGGGGCAAAAACATGCCCATGGAAGAAAATCAGTACAACTACCACGGAAATTATGTGGAATATTTTGATCATATCTTCCGGGAGGATTTTCCGGGCTATCAGGCTGTAAGCCAGAAGGAGCCCAAAGGAAGTTCAACGATTTTCACTGTGTATCATGCTGGTCGCAAGGCATTGGTCGTAGAACTGAAATCTGAAAAGAGCGAATCCAACCGGGTCCGCCGTGCTTGTCAGATGGAAGGTACTCCTTATCTTCGTTTCTACTATGATCATCACGGCTGGTGGAATACCCGCGAGTATGTAGTTACCCGCGTACGCTCCGTGCTTCGCTAAAGATCATTTGCCGAAGCAAATCTGCACCTCTTAAGGTGCCTGACTTAAGTAAAAAACAGAAAGAGAATACAGCCTCTGGCTGTGCCTGTGGCGGGCCCGGCACAAACCAATGGATGGTTTCGCAGGCAGCCGGTTTGTGTACGGTCTGGTATATCCCGGAATTTTCCGGGATTTAACGCTTTCTCTTTCTGTTTTTTTCTTTATGAGGAATGAAAATGTCACTGCTGGATCGGCTCTCGGATGAAGCTTCATGGGAGGCATTCTATACCTATAAATCCTCTCTCGCCTGTCCGACCTTTTTTCTGAAAAGCCTGAGGACTTCGATCGATCAGAAAGAATACCTCTCCGTATGCAGGAAAATCGCAAGCGGAGAGCGCTTTGTACTGCCTGAAAAAGCTGTCATCAGCAAGCTGAGCTCTCAGAAAAAACGAACTGTTTATACATACCCCCGGGCCGAAAACACTGTCATGAAGCTTCTCACTTATCTGCTTCTTCGGAAGTATGACCGTCTGTTTTCGCCGGGTCTTTATTCTTTTCGCCCAGGCAGAACGGCCATGGATGCTGTCCGATATCTCATTCGGTTTCCCGGTATCCACTCGATGACTGCCTACAAAGTTGATATTCATGATTATTTCAATTCCATCCCTGTCGAACGTCTGATTCCTATGCTGAGCAATGTCCTATCTGACGATCCGTCACTTTTCAGGTTTCTTTGATCTCTTCTGGAAGAAGAGTATGTACTGGATAACGGGGAGCCAATTCGTGAAAGAAAAGGTATTATGGCCGGTACACCGCTCTCCTCCTTCTATGCCAATCTGTACCTGAAGGATCTCGATGAATCTTTCCGGAAAAGGAGTATTCCCTATGCCCGCTATTCGGATGACATCATCGTTTTTGGTCATACACCGGAAGAAACACAGAGCTATGCAGAAGAGATCCGTTCTTTTCTGACTGAAAAAGGCCTGAGCGTCAATCCTGAAAAAGAATCCTTTTTTCAGCCTGGTGATCCCTGGGTATTCCTCGGATTCATAGTAGATGGAAAGACAGTCGATATAGCACCGGCGACCGTTCGCAAACTGAAGCAGAAAATGCGCCGCAAGACTCGTGCACTCGCCCGTTGGAAAAAGCGAAACGATCAGAGCAAAGAACGTGCTGCGAAAGCTTTTATCCGCCTGTTTAATCGAAAACTTCTGGAAAATGCAAGAGACAACGAGCTCACCTGGAGTCACTGGTTCTTCTCCATGATCAATACGACGCGCTCACTGAAGGAAATCGATCATTATGCTCAGGACTGCATCCGGTATCTGATGTCTGATACCCATACGAAAGCCCGCTACAGGATCACTTATAACGAGATAAAGAGACTTGGCTATCAGAACCTTGTCCATGCCTATTATCAGTTCAAAAAAACGGAGGAAGACCATGGCCGGATATCTCTATGACATCTTAAGAAAAGTTGCATACCCCTCATTGCATTTGGTATAATCAAAGTTAGTTTTGAATCCTTACAAAGGAGGAATGATCATTGAAACATTCATTTTTAGTCAAATGCCTGTCTGTCCTTTTGGTTTTGTCCCTTCTTCTTTCGGGCTGCACCCAGGCTGCAGCACCTTCTACAGAAGAAATTCCTGAGAAGACTGCCGCTTCTTTCAAAGAAGAAGTGGTCGAAGCGGTTCAGGAAGCTGCTGCCGAAGAAGCTGTTTCTTCTGAAGCCTCTCAACAGGAAGAAGTATCTGAGGAAGTATCAGATGAAGTTTCAGAAGAAACATCTGAAGAAACATCTGCAGCACCAGAAGAGACTCAGGAAGCTGCTGATGCACCTCCCGAAGCATTGATCGCAGGTTTGCCTGTAGGTGAAATCGTTACGGCTGAGCCTTTGGAAGACGGCGAAGAAGCTTCTCAGGAAGAAATCGAGCGAATCGACAGAGCTATGAGGGATTATCAGTATCCGGAAACCAGCCTGCTCATCAATAATGCCAAGTCATTCTATTATTACGAATGTCTTAATGATGTCGGACAGGAACTGTATGACACGTTTCTGATGGCAGCTTCTGATCCCTCCGGCAGCAATTATGTTGTCTATCTGACCTATGAGGATCCTGTCAGCCAACAGTTTAAGGATTCAGTCAACCTTTGCTTCTGGTGCATGCTGTATGATCATCCGGAACTTTACTACCTGTATATTACCCGTAATATTCGCTGGAAATACGGACGTAAGGATGTCAATTCTCCCTATACTGTCTATTTCTATGTGGATGCCTATCCCACTTTCCAGCAGGATATGATGCTTTTCAATCAGGCTGTTGCTGCCTTTATGAAAGACATCGATCTGACAAAGGCCGAGATGACGATCGCTACACAGATTCATGATAAACTGATCAGTATAGTCAACTATGATTATGACCTCTATTACAACAAAAAACTGAGATTTGACGACCTTGGCCACACTGCCTTCGGTGCACTTGTTCACAATCAGGAAGGTGTTCCCAACTGTGCTGTGTGTGACGGTTATTCACTGGCCTACATCTATCTGATGCAGCAGGCCGGACTCAATGCGGTCTATGTCAGTGGAATGGCCGGCTCGGATGCAAGCGATGTCGGCGGACATGCCTGGAACGTAGCTTATATCAGCGGCCAGTGGTATGAGATCGACTGTACCTGGGATGATTTCGGCAACAAGCTGATCAACCCCAAACTGACATCTTCTGAGTGGTTCCCCTATTATCAGGAAATGAGCACAGATCAGACTTTTGTCAATATTTACCAACATTCTCTTTTCCTGATCACTACAGCAGAAATGCGAAATTACAAGAGCAGCGAATATCAGTATTATTATTCCAAAGACGGTAAATGGCGTTTTGATCCCGTCGGTCCCAGTGTTCATATCCGCGACGATGAATACGGCCGCTGGTATATCTGGGATATGATCATGGGTGCCTGCCCCATCGCAAAATAAGATTCATATTCATTCGCTCATGAACACTGACGCAAAGAAGCCATCCCTTTCCCGGGATGGCTTCCTTTTTTGATGTTTCTATGCTTCTTAGAGCTTGGACTGATAATACTTGGCCGTTTGAGCCAGCTCCTGGATTTCCTCCAGGATCTTGGATCCTTCCTGGTCGATCTGATTGGTTTCCAGCTTGCTGAGCTCTACACTGATCCGATCCAGCATCAGGAGCATGCGCTCATTCGTGCTGACGATTCTTTCCATTTCAGACATGTTGTTCTGATAGATCAGATACCGTTCTTTCTGGATCTCATCATCGATCAGATCATGGCGGTACTCACCGGTCTGCATGAGCTTGGCCAGTTTCTGGAAATCCTGATCGTCAAATCCATCCAGCATTCTTGCAAGGGTCAGGCTGTTCTGCCTTACTGTTTCGATTCCGCTTTGAATCGGTGTAATGAACCGATCGTGGCTCATCGTGCCGGGCTCGAATTTTTCATCGACCATCTTCAGAAGGCTTGGACCTTTCTTCTCGATATTGATCACCTGTCTTGAGGCAATCTCGGCAATCGAACCGATTCCGTATTTGCCTTTATAGGATCCGATGACCGTACCCAGCTGATCGACCTTGCCTTCAGCCAATTGCGCTTTCGCTTTGGTCACTTTCTTGTCATCCTTATGGATGAGCAGAATGATCGTAATCGTTGCTGCTACAACGATCACGATGATCACCAGCGCTGTAATCAGAAAAATACTGAATACGCTGGCTCCTCCCGAGGAGGAAGACCCTTTGAACACACTTCGAAGGAGTACCAATGCGATAACTCCAACTATGATCCAAAGAAGTCCGGAATTACCTTTTCTTGTCATCTGATAACCTCATTAAGTTCTGGTTTCAAGCTTCTTCTGCTGAGTTGCGGCAGTCTCCAGATCCAGGAAAGCTCCACGCTTTTCCATTTCAATGAGTCGTTTTTCACCGGTCTCAGCCAGTTCTCTGAAGTCAGCAATCGTCTTCGCGATCTTCGGCAGAGCCTGCTGTTTGTAGTTGCTGATATCATCCAGTGCAGACAGTGTATTGGCGAAGGAAGCTTTCAGTGTTTCTGCGGAAATATTTGCTTCGGTGGCCTGCTGCTGGATCGCAACACCCTGCTCCTTGAGCATCTTGGACGTTGCTTCGATCATTGCGTTGGTAGATGCATTGAGCAGCTGTACCTTTTCCAGAACAATCTTCTGATTGTACAGTGCTCCGGCTACGGTAACAGCCGTACGAAGAGAAGAAACCGTGACCGTTTCGGCACGGTCGACAGCACGGATCAGCTCTTTGTTGTTGGAACGGATAACGTCCATCGCCACGATGCCCTGCTGGTTCACGACCTGCAGCTGCTGGAAATCCATGATCCGCTGTCTTAAGGGGAACAGAACCTCTTCCTCGACGAAGCGAACTTTATCTTCGTTTCCGCCCAGTGCCTTCTGTTCTTCCAGAGCATTCGTCAGATAGGTATCAAGCGCTGTACCCATCTCGATCTTCTGGTTGAGCTGTTTCGTGATCTCTCTCATAGAGGCCTCTTCCAGCTCAAGGGTGGTATTGTCGTTTTTCAGCGTACCTTTGCCCTTTTCCAAAGATTTGACAATATCGGCAATCTCAGCATCTGCTGTTTTGTAGCGGTCGAAGTAACGACGTACAGGGTTGAAAACTTTTCCGAGACGACCTTTTTTTGCAAAATCGATTCCGGAGGGATCCAGATCTCTCATACGGATCGCCAGATCTTCCAGACCTTTTGCAACTTCGCCGGACTCGGTTCCGTTTTTGGAAAGCTCCGCCATTCTCTTGCTGAGGATTTCGTTCTTTACTTCGGATTTCTGAACAACATCCTGACCAAAGGTATCGATCGCAGTCGTGAATTCTTTTCTGTGCTCGAAGGAATCCAGATCCACTGCCATGATCTCGGCAACTTTCAGCTCCGCAGCTTTCGCAACTTCCGGGTTGATTTCAGCGGGAACCGCCAGTTCCTGCTCTACTTTTTCCTTGATTTCTTCGGGATTAACTACATCCAAACTAAATGCCATGACAGCCTCCTTATATTGTTG
>JAFOIR010000423.1 GCA_017420625.1 Bacillota bacterium | reverse complement strand
CTTGCTCCCCTCTTTTTCTATTCGCGTATTTCGAAAAAGGATTATCTGATCAGTTCTGCCCGACAAACTGGAATTTACACAACTGTATATCCCTCAGCTGAAAGCACCTCTAACGCCCTCTCGAAGTTTTCCTCTTTCACAAGAATATAATCTGTGTTGTATGTCGATACCGCGAAGAGCCCTATTTTATGTTCTGCGAGGATGCCGGACAGTTTTGACAGGATGCCAATCAATGAAAAGTCGAGAACCCCTTGAATACGGAAGCCCCTCCATCCATCATCACGCTCAATCGTGTTTCGTGGCGTATCCTCTGTTTTACACACCAACGATAATTCTTCGTCCGTTTTTCCAATGAAATAGAAATCAGAATCCATGTTGATACTCGTTACCTCTGATACTTTACAGACAGTAAGTCTATAATCGATTCTCTTCAATTCCATTTACACCGTCTCCTCTGCAAATCCCGATTTGCCTTCATCCTATTCTGCCGCAGACTTGAACGCAGACCATCCGTTCAACGCCTTCAGCAAATATGTCAGATTCTGCCCAAGGTCTTCTTTGTTTTTAAGATCATTGCCTGCGCAGTACATCCCGATCCAGCATCCCGAGCTTGTTCGCCTGCAGAACCAGCTCCATGTGCCGCATACCGAGGCCGAAGCCGGTTACGACGAAGTCCAGAATCAGGCCCAGCGCACCGGCGAGCCCAAGCGCCTGACCGGGGATGCCGAGCTGAGAGAGCAGCACACCGATGCAGGCCAGCGATCCGCCTGAAACGGGCGGGACGGCAAAGCTCACGATCGTGCTGACGATCCAGAGCATCACAATCCAGTCTGCGCCCCCACCGACACCAAAGGCTTCCGCCGCGGTATAGGCAGTCAGAACGAACAGGGTCGAGAGGCACACGTTATACATCTGGCTTCCGATGGGGTAGCCGATCCGGGTGAGGTGCGACGCGATCCCGAGCTGCTTGGCGTTGACCTCCGCACAGAGGCTGTATGCGGTAGAGCCGGAGGCTGTGGTGAAACCGACCAGCATACCGGGAAAGATCTTGCGCATCAGCACTGGCGCGCGCACCTTCAGCCGTGTGCAGACGAAGACCATCTTTAGCAGCAGAAAGGCCGTGCACAGCGCAACGCTGATGACGATCGGCTTCCAAAGGCCGATGATCGTGTCGATTCCGCTGCTCCAGATCTGAAGCGTGAATGAAGAGAAGATAAACAGCGGCAGCAGCTTGCAGACTGCACTCACGGCTTGCATCACAAGCCCGTGGAAATCCTGAAAGAGCTCTTTGATGCGCGTACTGCGCTCGCCCATCCCAAGAAGGATCACGCCCAGAAAGACCGCGAGGAAAATGATCTGCAGCGTGTTGCCGTCGGAGAACGGCTGGATGGGGTTTGACGGCAGGATGTTCAGCAGCAGCTCCAAAATCCTGCCGGACTGCGCCGCGCCGCTGCTTGACGTACCCGGCAGCGAAAACAACGGAAGGGTCATAACCGCCATGGCAGACCCCAAAAAGGAAAAGCTGAGATAGCGCGTGAGCATCTGCTTTCCGATCCTGCTGAACTCCGCTGCGGTTCCGATCCCGCAGATTCCGGTCACGATGGAGAGAAACACCATCGGCCCGACAAAGGTGTTCAGAAGACGCGTAAAGACGTCGGAGATCGGCGTCAGCACAAATTGCGAGACCGTATCCCGTACCGCTTCCGGGAGCGCAGTACCGGCCAGCCCCAGCAGCACAGCCAGGATAAACGCAATGGGCAGCATAGCCTGAGATATTTTCTTCGGAGCGTCAATGGTCTGTATCAGTTGATTTCGCCCGAACCGACAGCTCCAGGAGGGAGACAGTCCCATATTGGCGAGGAGCTTTTCGGTCCAGCCGTCCAGTTCATCGCTCTGCTCGTGGATGGGATCGTAAGCCTCCCCCGCATAACGAAAGCTGATGAAGGGAATGCCAAAATATTTCCCCATGCGAAGTGTGCCGTCAACCCCCTCACCATAGTGCTCGCAGATGCGAAGGAGCAGTTCCTCCATCGTCAGCCGAATGCGCAATGCGTCCCGCCTTGGCACTCCCAGCTCCGCAAGCCAGTCCGCCATCTCCTGCGACGCCGCATCCACGCCCTCGCGATTCAAAAACAGTTCTGTTTCTGTGAGTTTCATATCAGATCGAAATCCCCTCTGCCGAAGTCCCGATTTGCCCGTCTGCCGGCTCCTCAAACCGTGCCGCGTCGTGCGTGCGGATCACTCGCGCCGGATTACCGACGACGGTCTCATTGTCTTCCACGTCATGGGTCACGAGCGTCCATGCGTTGCGATCTGTTCCACGCACCACGCGAATGCCGCGGCGGTACGTTTTTCCGCGTCCCGGAAGTGGTTGCCCTCGTTCCATTCCAGCACACAGTCGACGCCCTTTGCGCGCAGAAGCTGTTCCTGTGTTTTGATACAGTCTCCGACCTTCGCCATGACGGCATTTTTCGTTTTCTCCTCGCGGTCGCCGAGGCTCAGATAGACATGCCGCGCGCAGAGCTCCTCCCGCTGCGCATACTCGATCCACTGCGGAAACCACACCGACGGCGACGCCGCTGCAACGGCGGCAAAACGCTCGGTCTGAAAGGCGCTCCACAGCGAAAACAGACCGGCGAGGGAATAGCCGCCGAGGATCACCGGAAGCTCCGCCGGCAGATCGTACTGCCGCAGAAGCGCAGGCTGCAATTTCTGCTCTATGTAAGAGAGCGTCTCCGCCGCGCCGTGGCCGAAGCCCTCTTTCCCGAAAACGGGCGGCGCGTCCCAAGGGGACAGCTCCCGGTTCCAGTCCGCGATCGGAAAGGCGGCAAGCAGAAAGCCGTCGCCGCAGCGCTGCTCCAGAAGGTCGGCCTGCTGCTGAAGTCCATCCATTTCATGGTCTCCGGCGGGCTGGATCAAAAGCGCCCTCGGCTGCGCGCCGCGAAAGACGACGCAGTCCTTCCCGCCGATATTCAAAGATTCTGTATTCATCCTTCACTCCATCGTCAACTTGGAATAATCCGCGATCAGCTTCGGATCATAGAAGACCCTGTCGACGTCTGTGATCCGGGCTGCGCCGCCCTCCGTTTTTATTCAGCGGCTCGTCAATTCGCCCCTGCATCACGCCTTTCGCGTTCAGCGCCGTTTCGCCGTGGCGAATGATATAGATTTTCATGTTCTCACAGCCTTTCCGGGCTTCACAAACCGGAATTTGTTTATAGAACCATCAGCAATGTTCCGGCACCGATCAGGATGCAGCCAACCATTGACTTTGCAGTAAAATCTTCATGAAGAAAAATAAATGCCAACACCAGAGTAATAACTACGGACAGCTTATCTATCGGTACAACTTTGGAAGCATCTCCCATCTGCAATGCCTTGTAATAGCATAACCATGAAGCTCCCGTTGCCAGACCGGAAAGGATCAGGAAAATCCAGCTTTTCTGACTGATTGATCTGATACCGCCCTGCTGATGCGTAATAAATACCATTCCCCATGCCATGATAACAACGACCATTGTGCGGATAGCAGTAGCAAGATTGGATCCGACACCTTCAATTCCGACTTTTGCCAGTATTGATGTCAGTGCGGCAAAGAATGCTGAACCAAGTGCTAACCAAAACCACATAGCTATACCCCCTACAAATCTCGATTTACACGCATCTATTATATCAATCTCAGTAACCAAATCAGTTACAAATGAATTATATCAATATTCCTCCCATGGTCCTACCCACTCACAGCTTTCTGTTGTGCTGCCGTTAGCATAATGATGAATAATGCATGTTGTAGTGCCACCATTCTCTTCATATACCTTCGTTTCTTCGTATTCCTGTTGTACATGCTGTTCTGGCTGTGATGTTGCTAAAGACTGCTCCTGCTGAGGAGCTTCTGTTGGAACCGGATCATTCTCACTCGTCTCACCTTCTTCTCCTTCCTCAGCCGGATCTTCTGCAGGCAGGTTTTCATCTATAACAACCAGTAGATCCGTTTCAGACAGATTACCGGATGAATCAGAAACCAAGTAATGAATCTTCTGCTTTTCAAGATCCCGATCCAAACTTCCAAAGGATACACTTTCAGTCAAATCACCGTCACAGTTATCTGTCGCTGTTTCAATAAATTGGAGGCCTTCGAATGAATCATAATCATGCAGTGTGACCTTACTGTATTTCAGTTTCAATACCGGAGGTTCTCTATCCACAACATTGATGATAAGGTTCCTGGATATCGTCTTCGCTCCATTCGTAAGTGAGTAGGTAACGGACTGAGAGCCAAGTACAGATGTATCCACTTCCTCCGGCAGGATCAGTTCAATAGAATTCCCCTTTGTATAGGATTCGATATAGTCTGCTGCGTTGAATTGCTGCTGGAAATCCAGTGTAATCTCTTCTTCCTTCAGGACCAGTGACAAATCCTGCACAGAAAGCATCACCCTGTCTTTAAACATGAATATAATGCCGATCAGTATCGCAGTGATAAACACTACTCCTGCAGCCATCAGAAGTGAGGAGGCTCCTTTGATCAGTGTTTTCCGTTTTTCCGGAGAATTGCCCTCTTCCTCTTTTTCCTTTTTGAGAGTGCTCCTGATCTTTCGCATCTCAGCCACAGGTATATCCGGATAGGCATAATATGTTATTCGAAGCCCCTCTTCCAGTCCCAGTTTGATCTGTTCCATCTGTTCCCAGTCAAACCGATTGTCTTCATAAACAGATGTATCCAGTCCTTTTTCCTGGCCGTCCAGAATCTGGGTGATCTGCAGGCTGTTGAAATTCATCTGTCTATACTTTTCTCTAAGATTATCTGCCATTCTCATTCCCTTTCTTAATTCAATAAGGGAGCCTGCTGATCTCCCTGCATATCACAAGCATCCGCTGTGATGGATCCCACTTCTTACATGTTTGCAACGTAAGCAGCCTGTCCTTCTCATTGACCTTCCCGGCAACAGGATCGATCAGATTCTTCATATTTATGTAAGAGATCCAATCCCTATATTCAAACTCTGTCATGTCCGGACAGGAATAGTCATAGTATTCTGCCTCTTCTTCGGTAATGAACAGAACGGAAGAGACAAGATATGTTCTGACTTCTCCTTCCAGGAAAAGAAACACGGTCTGATTGTCCTCATAGCCTTCCTGATCCATCAGTTTTTCCAAAGGCGTGAATCTGGAATTGCTGTCGTAATAGACATAGTGCCCATACAAAGTCAGATTTTTTGAATCAAGCGATGCCCTGCTGTCCAGAAAGACTGTTCCGGCACCATCGTATTCACCATCAAACGCTTTATGCAGATAGTCTTCGTTATCAAATGACTGCACTACCGGCTCTTCGATTAGTCCTGATTGAAACATCAGGTACCCACGGAAATCCGTATTCTCATCATGAAGTGCCTGCCAGGATCTTTCGGAGAACG
>JAFOIR010000422.1 GCA_017420625.1 Bacillota bacterium | reverse complement strand
TCGCGGTATTCGGTCTTATGATAGATGGTGCTGCCGATCACTTCGACTTCGCCGGTGGAGAAGTTTCTCTGGAAGTTGGACATGTCATCCTGTGCATTCCAGAGACAGAACTCGATGAAACTGAACAGATCGATATTCTTCGGCGTATCGGATTGGTTCGTCAGTTTAAGACGATGGATCTCGCAGGTGTCGGAAACCGGTACGAAAGCGGTGAGTTCAGCCTGAAGGCCGTTCTTGCTGGAAGTGAATACGGAATAGCCCAGACCGTGACGGCACTCATAGGAATCGAGCTCGGTCTTTACAGGCATCCAGCCGGGATTCCAGACGGTATCCCCGTCCTTGATGTAGTAGTAACGGCCGCCAAGATCCATGGGGCAGTTATTGTAGCGGTAACGGGTAAGACGCAGGAGCTTTGCATCCTTGTAGAAGCAGTAGCCGCCGCCGGTATTGCTGATCAGTCCGAAGAAATCCTGAGATCCCAGATAGTTGATCCAGGGCAGGGGTGTTTTCGGAGTCGTGATGACATATTCTTTGCGGACATCATCGAAAAAACCAAACTTCATAAGTAACCCTCTTTTCTTTGAAATTGGCGTGCATAGTTAGTTTCATTATATGAAACGACCCGGGAAAAGTAAAGAGTGATTTCTGCTTATTTAGCTTGCGAAGCACTACAGGAAAAGTGTATAATAGAACATGAATATGCCCTAAGATTGGAGGCACTCATGACAAACGAAGAAAAGAAGAATTTACAAATCACTGCGACGAAGATCCGCATGGGAATCATCGAAGGAACTCATGCCGCAAAGAGCGGCCATCCCGGCGGAAGCCTGTCGTCTGCGGAACTGCTGACGTATCTGTATTTTAAAGAAATGAAGATCGATCCGAAGAATCCCCGCTGGGAAGAGAGGGACCGCTTCGTTCTTTCCAAAGGACATGCGGCGCCGCTTCTGTACTCCACGCTGGCAAACCGCGGTTTCTTCCCGGTCGAAGACCTCAAGACGCTGCGCCATGTGGGCAGTTATCTGCAGGGCCATCCGAATATGAACGATGTGCCGGGCGTAGATATGTCCACCGGTTCGCTGGGCCAGGGCGTTTCCGCTGCCTGCGGTATGGCCAAGGGCTTCAAGCATCAGGGAAAAGAAAACCGTGTTTATGCACTGCTTGGCGACGGTGAGATCCAGGAAGGTGAAGTCTGGGAAGCCATGATGTTCGCCGCACATTACAAACTGGATAATCTGTGTGTTTTCATTGACAACAACAACCTGCAGATCGACGGTGAGATCAGTAAGGTCATGAGCCCGTATCCCATCGACGAAAAGCTGAAGGCTTTCGGCCTGGAAGTCGAGACGATCGATGGTCAGGATCTTGATCAGATCGAGGCGGCGATCGCCCATGCCAAGGCGACCAAGGGCAAACCCTATGCGGTCGTGATGAAAACTACTAAGGGCAAAGGCGTTTCCTACATGGAAAACCAGGCCGGATGGCACGGCAAAGCGCCGAATGATGCGGAATACGAGCAGGCTATGAACGAGCTTTCAGCTCTGCTGAAAAAACAGGAGGAGGGTTAAGCCATGGCAGATGTAAAAAAGATCGCGACCCGTGACAGTTACGGCAATGCGCTGAAAGAGCTCGGTGCGCTCCATGAGAATCTGGTGGTTCTCGATGCGGACCTTGCCGGTGCCACCAAGACCGGTACTTTCCAGAAAGCTTTCCCGGAGCGGCATTTTGACTGCGGTATCGCCGAGAGCAACATGACCGCCGTAGCAGCAGGCCTTTCCACCACCGGACTGGTTCCTTTTGTTTCCACCTTTGCAATGTTTGCGGCCGGCCGTGCCTTTGAGCAGGTGAGAAACTCCATTGGCTATCCTCATCTGAACGTAAAGATCGGTGCGACCCACGCAGGTATTTCCGTTGGTGAAGACGGCGCCAGCCATCAGTGCAACGAGGATATCGCGCTGATGCGCACGATTCCCGGCATGGTCGTCATCAACCCTGCTGACGATGTTGAAGCAAGAGCGGCAGTTGCGGCTGCCTACGAATATGTCGGCCCGGTCTACATGCGCTTTGGCCGTCTGGCAGTTCCCGTATTCCACGATGAAGCGACCTACAAATTCGAGATCGGCAAGGGCGAAGAGATCTGCCCCGGAAGCGATATCACCATCATTGCGACCGGCCTGATGGTCAAGGAAGCCATGGATGCAGCCAAGCTTTTAGCGGAAGAGGGGATCTCCTGCCGCGTTATCAATATGGCGACCATCAAACCGCTGGATGAGGAGATCGTCCTGAAAGCTGCCAAAGAGACAGGAAAGATCGTTACAGCCGAAGAGCATTCGATCATCGGCGGTCTTGGCGAAGCGGTCTGCGGTCTGCTTTCTGAAAAACTGCCCACACCGGTTCGCCGGGTAGGTGTCATGGATACCTTCGGAGAATCCGGACCGGCGGCTGAACTTCTGAAGCTCTACGGACTGTCAGCTGAAAACCTTGTCAAAGTCTGCAAGGAAATGCTGTAAAAAAATACAAGAGGAGAATCGATGCTTCCACAATTCCCCAGAACAGCAGTAGACGGGATTTCTTTATCCCGTATGATCATTGGTACGAACTGGCTCCTTGGCTGGAGCCATACCAGCGTATCAGCGGATCAGATGATCAAGCAGCGCTATGACAGCTGTGAGAAATTCAAGCCCGTCCTGGAGACCTACCTCGCTCATGGTGTCGATACCATCATGGCCCCCTTCGCAGCGTCACCGGAACTGGTGCGCGCCATCAAGGAGACGGAGCAGAAATGCGGCTGCGAGCTCATCATGGTGGATACGCCCTGGGTGAATGTGACCGATACCCCGGAGGGACGCCGGGAGGCCGAGCAGACGATCAGAGAATCCAAGGAGCGCGGCGCAAAGATCTGTCTGATCCATCACGCGTTTGCGGAGCAGCTGGTGAATAAGAATCTCGGTCAGATCGTCCGGCTGGATGATTACACCAAAATGATCCGCGATGCGGGCATGGTGCCGGGCTTATCCGCCCATATGCCGGAGATGGTCGTTTATTCTGATCAGAACGGTTATGACGTCCAGACCTATATCCAGATCTTCAACTGCATGGGATTTCTGATGCAGGTCGAGATCGAGACGGTGGCGTCCATCATCCAGAATGCAAAGAAACCGGTCATGACGATCAAACCCATGGCAGCCGGCCGGGTCTCACCTTTCGTAGGTCTGACATTCAACTGGAACGTGATCCGTCCGCAGGATATGATCACCGTAGGTGCTTTCACCGCCGATGAGGCGGAAGAGGATATCGAAATCTCCCTGGCAGCGATCGAGCATCGTTTCCCGAATCTCGAGAAACGTTCAAGCCCGGTTCAGGACCAGGCAGCCTTCGGCAAATAAACAATTGAAGCTGCAGCTTTCCGGCTGCAGCTTTTCAAACGGATTCAAGGGAGGAAAAGGAATGGACTGGACGGCTATCGGACCGGTACTCACCAGTGCCGGACTCAAACTGCTGGGAGGACTGGCGGTACTGATCATCGGCCTGATCATCGTGCGCTGGGTGAAGAAGATTTTAAAGCGTGCGAAGGTATTTAACAAGATGGAACCGACCGCGGCAGGTTTTCTGAAAAACCTGATCCATGTGATGCTGCTGGCGATCGTGATCCTTTCAGCGGCCGGCGTCATGGGAGTTCCGCTTTCCCTTTTCGTAACGCTGGTTTCTCTCGTTGGTGCCGCTGTCACCCTGGCAGTACAGGGCGTGCTTTCGAACTTTATCGGAGGCGTCGTCATATTGATTCTGAAGCCGTTCAAAGTCGGCCAGTATATCAAGGTCGGCGATACGGACGGAACTGTCCAGCTGATCGGGATGTACTATACGACTCTGGTCACGCCGGACGGCAAACAGATCTCTCTTCCCAACAGCCAGCTCACCAATTCTGCGATTTTCAACTTCTCAGCGGAGGAACGCCGCCGAATCGACATGGATTATTCCGTGAGCTACTCAGCAAAGGCTGACGATGTGAGAGAGGTCCTTCTGAAGGTTGCCACAGCGAATGAATGGGTCTTGAAAGACCCGGCACCGCAGGTGCTTCTGCAGGCCATGGCGGATTCTTCCGTCACCTATCGTCTGCGGGTATTCGTCAAAAACTCGGATTACTGGAATCTGTTCTACTACCTCACCGAGGAGGGCAAAAAGGCGCTGGACGAGGCGGGTCTGGAGATTCCGTTCCCGCAGATGGACGTCCACCTGAAACAGGAGGAATAAGATGCTTCCCTTCAAGATAGATGAACAGGCTCATCTGGAAGAGACGCGCACGATCATCCGTGAGAATATCGAGCGTCTGACCGGCCGGGTGGATCAGGTCCATCAGGAGACAGAAGAGCTGAACGACCGGATCACACCGCGGGACAAAGAACTGAACTCTCAGATGTCGCAGCAGCTGACGATCGCAAACGCGCTGCTTTCGCACACAAGGAATCTTCTCAGGAAAAACGTAACGGCTTATCCCTCACCGTATTTCGGGAGGATCGATTACCGGGAAGAAAAGAGCGGAACGGAAGAGGCGCTGTATGTTGGCAGAAACGGCATTCAGTCGAACGATCGGATCGTGGTCGTGGACTGGCGCGCGCCGGTGGCAAAGGTCTACTACGAGAACGAACTCGGTGAAGGAACCTACGAGGTGCCGGAAGGCGACCCGATGGACATCGACCTGGTTCAGAAGCGGACTTTTGACATCGAAGACGGCGTTCTGAATGGCTTTTACGATTCAGATATTGCTGCGAATGATGAACTGCTGGTCAAATATCTCGCGAAACACAAGGATGTCGTCCTTTCCGATATCATTGCAACGATCCAGAAGGAACAGGATCAGATCATCCGCGGAACGCCCTATCAGAACGTGATCGTGCAGGGCGTAGCCGGTTCGGGCAAAACGACGGTTGCGCTGCACCGGATCTCGCACATTCTCTATAACTACGAACACCGGTATCATCCGGACGAGTTTCTGATCATCGGAAGTTCCGAGATGCTGCTTGACTATATCGCCAGCGGTCTGCCGGATCTGGATGTGAGAGGTGTGCTTCAGCGCAGGATGGACAAATTCTTCCAGGAAGAACTTTACGAGGACTGGCGGGACGATTTCGAGATCATCGAAGAAACAGAAAAGGGCAGCTACAAGTGCCGGCTGGCATTCGCTGCGGCACTTGATAAATGGCTGGAAAAAAGGTGGCTCCGGATCCTTCGTCCGCGCAGTGTAGAGGACGAGGAGATCGGCGAGATCATATCCCGTGATCAGGTCTACGATCTTCTGAACTACCGACGGGACTGGTCGCTCAAGCGGATCGAAAACCTGCTCAACCAGACTCTGGCCGGCCGGATCCAGATGCTGACCGACGTTGTTTCCGACAAGGATGTCTTCAATCGCATGAAGAATCTGCGCATGAAGAAGATCAAGGAATACAGCGATTACTATCATGAGCGGCATCATAACTCAAGCGCTGCATTGATCTACCGGACATTCCTTCAGGAATACGGGACGGAGCAGGGTGTTGATACGTCGGAGGCGCTGAAGAAGCTGGCACTCGGACAGTTTTCGGTCTATGATATGGCAGCGCTTTGCCTTGTGCGGAAATACTTTACTGAGGACGAGCCATCGCCGACCTTCGGACAGATCATCATTGATGAAGCCCAGGACTTCGGCGAATCGATCTATTATTATCTGAAGAAACTGCAGAAAGGGTGTTATTTTACGATCATGGGTGATGTTTCCCAGAATATCCATTTCGAACTGGGGATGAACGACTGGGAAGCCATGAAGAAGGGCATCTTCAAAAGTGAAAAGGATCAGTTTTGTCTGCTTCAGAAGAGCTACCGCAATACGATCGAAATCAGCGAATTTGCCGGAAAGATTCTGGAAAAGGCTTCCGGAAGCCGGTACAAAATTGAACCGGTCATCCGGCACGGCGATCCGGTGGATCTAAGACAGCTTCCTGCCGAAGAGATGGAAAAGGAGATCATCCGGCTCATCGATCAGGCGAAGAAAAACGGACATCGTTCCGGGGCTGTTGTCTGCCGGACGAAGAAGGAAGCGAAGACCTGGGAAGAGAAAATATCCGGGATGAGTCCGGAAGGACTGATGGACAGCGGAGATTTCAAGCTCCTTTTCCTGGCACTGGAAGAGGTCAAGGGCCTGGAATTTGACGTAGTCATTCTGCTGGATCCGACGGAGGAAAACTATCCCTCCGGAGAAGGAGACGTCGGAATGAAGAACGCAAAACTGCTGTATGTCGCGGCAACTCGTGCGCTTCATGAGCTGCACGTTTTATCCGGCGCTGCCTTCACCAGGCTGATCACCGACTAAGACCTTTGTGTCATTTTTCTGCCGGAAAAACTTTGGTTAAACAATACAAGCAAACCTCCCTCTCAACTGATCTTTTGTTGAAAAGGGAGGTTTTCGTCTGGTTGATTGACTTTAGCCTGCTAAAGGGGTATACTGATTCAGTCAAAAACAGTCCGTTTCTCATGTGTAAGGAATCCTCCCACATGAGGGACAAAGATTCGAGAAAGGAAGAAGTTCCTATGAAACGTCTTTACAATTTTTCCGCCGGCCCGTCGATGCTTCCCTTAAGCGTCCTTGAACAAGCCCAGAAGGATCTGGTTTCCTATCAGGACTGCGGCAGCAGTGTGATGGAGATGAGCCATCGATCCCGTTATTTCGAGCCGATCATTCAGGATGCGGAGGCAACGCTGCGCCGCGTGATGAATATTCCGGATAACTACGCAGTCCTGTTCCTGCAGGGCGGTGCTTCTCTGCAGTTCTCCATGATCCCCATGAATCTGACCGACCGCGGCGATACCACCGCTTATATCCTGACCGGTCAGTTTGCCAAGAAAGCTTATCAGGAAGGCAAGAAGTGGGGCAATGCCGTGGCCGTCGCCAGCGGTGAGGACAGTAATTATGCGACCATCCCGACCGTCACGCCCGACATGATCCCGGCGGATACAAAATATGTGCACTTCACCGGCAACAATACCATCTTCGGTACGACTTTCAATACCCTGCCGGATGTTGGCGACAAGCTCCTGGTCTGTGATCTTTCTTCCACGATCCTCGGCAAAGATTTCGACGTTTCCAAATTTGGTCTGATCTATGCCGGCGCACAGAAGAACATGGGTATCGCGGGTCTGACCGTTGTCATTATCCGCAAGGATCTGATCCGTTCGGATGTCGATCCGATCGTTCCCAGCATGATGCGCTATGATCTGATGGCAAAGAATGATTCTATGTACAATACTCCTCCCTGCTGGGCGATCTATATGGCCGGCCTGTGCTTCCACTGGGTGGAGGATCAGGGTGGAATCGCGGCTCTTGAGGCAAAGAATAAAGAAAAATCCGATCTTCTGTACAACTACCTGGATCAGTCCAGACTGTTCCACCCGGTTGCTGACAAGAAAGATCGTTCTCTTATGAACGTGACCTTCACACTGCCTACGGATGAGCAGACCAAAGCCTTCCTGACACTTTGCGAAGAACGCGGCATGATCAACATCAAAGGCCACCGCTCTGTGGGCGGCTGCCGTGCTTCCATCTACAATGCCATGCCGATCGAAGGCGTTCAGCTGCTGGTGGAAACAATGAAAGAATTTGAAGAGAAAAATATGGCCTGATAAGGTCTAAATACAGGAGTTTTCTATGTTTAAGATCAGAACCTACAACGCGATTTCCGATATCATTTACAATACGCTGAAAAACGATGAGTATCAGGTTTCCGACAGCCTTGAAAACTATGATGGTATTCTGGTTCGTTCCGCAGAACTGGCGGATGTGGAATTTCCTCCGGAGCTGATGGCCATCGCCCGTGCCGGCGCCGGCACCAACAATGTTCCGGTTGCCAAATGTACCGAGCAGGGTATCTGTGTATTCAATACTCCGGGTGCGAATGCCAATGCTGTCAAGGAGCTGGTGCTCTGTGCGATGCTGCTGTCCTGCCGGAAAGTTGTTGGCGGAATCGAATGGGTCAAGGAAGCGAAAGCCTCCGGACAGACCGGGATCGAAAAACTGGCAGAGAAAGCCAAGAAGAACTTTGTCGGACCTGAGCTGTTCGGAAAGAAGCTGGGCGTCATCGGCCTCGGCGCGATCGGCGGTATGGTTGCGAACGCAGCCGCCAGAGGCTTCGATATGGAAGTCCTTGGTTATGACCCTTACATGAATGTGGAATCAGCGCTGCATCTGACCCGTGTCGTCAAACTGACGACCGACATCAACGAGATCTTCTCGACCTGTGACTATATCACGCTGCATCTGCCGCTTCTGGATACGACCAAAGGCATGATCGGCGAGGCCGCTTTCAGCAAAATGAAGAAGGGCACCGTTCTGATCAACTATTCCCGCGGCGGACTGGTCGATACCGAAGCACTGAAAAAAGCGATGATCAGCGGCATCATCCGCGCGTACATGACGGACTTTGCGGTAGATGAACTGGTGGATTTCCCCGGTGTAACCATTACGCCTCACCTGGGAGCATCAACGCCTGAATCCGAAGAAAACTGTGCGGATATGGCAGCCAAAGAGCTGGATGACTATCTGAAGAACGGCAACATTCGTCATTCCGTCAACCTGCCGGATGCATCTCTTCCGAGAGCCGGCGTACAGCGTCTTGCGATCATCAACCGCAATACCCCGAACATGGTCGGTCAGATCACCTCTCTTCTGGCCAGCGACGGAATCAATATCGAGCACATGCTGAATAAAGGCCGTGGATCTTACGCTTATACCCTGCTGGATCTTTCGGACGAGGTCAAAGCCTCGACCGCAGAAGCGATCCGCGAGATCGATGATGTGCTGAGAGTGAGAGTTCTGTAAGTAAAAGAATGGAGAAAGAAATCGCAAGCGAGTCGCTTGCGATTTCGTGTTAAGTGTCATGAATAAGCAAGAACTTGCCGGGAAACTGGCATCTTTGGGAATTGCTGTCCCGAATATTCTGCTGCCGGCTGCGGGCATAGATCCCGCCAAATTTGCAGTCATCGCCTGTGATCAGCATTCCGCGGAGCCGGACTACTGGGAACAGACGAAGAAGATCGTTGGTGATGCTCCCTCCAGCCTGCATCTGATGCTGCCGGAAGCGTGGCTTAATCGGAAAGACGAGATGGAGCCGCAGATCGAGCAGTCCATGGAGCAGTATCTTACGGACGGAACGCTTCAAAGCGTGGGTGAGGGCCTCGTTTATGTACGGCGTACGGTCGGCGTGAAGGCGGACGGCTCGCCGCTCATCCGTCACGGGCTGGTCGCGGCGATCGATCTGGAGAAATATGATTATGTCCCCGGCAACCACAATCTGATCCGTGCAACGGAAGCGACCGTCAAGGAGCGTCTGCCCGAACGGATCCGCATCCGGGAAAAGGCATCTTTGGAGATGCCGCATGTGCTGGTCATGCTGGATGATGAGAAGAATCAGCTGTGCGCACTGCTGGAAGAGATGAGAACTGGTTCTGCCGGTTCTGATGCAGTACCTGGTGGTCTAAAGTGCCTGTACGATTTCGATCTCATGCAGGACGGCGGCCATATCGAAGGCTATCTTCTGAACCAGCCGCCGCAGATCGAAGCGGTGGCAGAAGTGCTTTCCAAGCTTTACACAGCCTCTGAAGATGGCTTTTTGATGGCTGTCGGCGACGGCAATCATTCTCTGGCGGCTGCCAAGGAAACCTGGAAGGCTCATCCCGGGAATCCGGCACTTCGCTATGCACTGGTGGAACTGATCAGTGTTTTTGATGAAGGGCTTTCCTTCCATCCGATCCATCGTCTGCTGATGGGCCTGGATCCATCCGATATTCCCGATATCCGGAAAGAGCTTCGTCTGGATGATGCACAGCTTGACCTGCAGGATCTTCAGCCGAGGATCGATGCGTGGCTTTCGGAATATCAGAAGACGCATCCCTCGGCGGAGCTGGAATATATCCATGGCCGCGAGGAATGTCTGGCGCTGGGAGAGAAGAGCGGAAATCTTCCGATCGTCTTCGACCGTTTTGAGCGCGGATCTTTCTTCCGGACTGTCCTTCAGAACGGTACCTTTGTGCGCAAGAGCTTTTCTCTTGGCGAAGCCAGGGAAAAGCGCTACTATCTGGAATGCCGGAGGCTTCGGTAAGCCATGGATGTGCTTTGTGAGACCTGCGCGTACCTTGTCTACGACGAAGACTACGAAGAATATGTCTGTGACTGCCAGATGGATGAGGATGACTATTCCAAGATCCGGCAGGGCAGCTTCAAAGCCTGTCCTTACTACCGCGACGGCGACGAATACAAAGTCGTTCGCAAGCAGCTTTGACATACAGAATCGGAGGTGCAGTATGATACACCTCCGATTTTTTATGCGCCTGGCGACGAACGTTTCATAGTGAAAAGTCCGGTAAATAGCCCTCACAGGACTCCATTGGGGAATATAGCTTATGAAACTGTTCTGCCGCCCAAGATTTCCTACGATTTCTGGATAAGATATCAACCAGACGAGTGATCTTATCCAGCGATTGGGAAGGATTGTCTTAAGGGAAATCTTCCCGCCCATGTGACCCTTTCATCCAGTGATTTTCCTGGATAAGATAAGCGCCAAAAGTCTTTGCCTGCCCAGGAATTGGAAAGGATATTCCATTGACTTGACGAGCCGCCCAGAAAAACAAAAAAAACCTGGGCGGCGATGTGTAAAAACAAAGAATCCGCCCCAACGACTTGGAGCGGATTCAGAAAAAGCTGATTTAAGCCCGGCTGATGCGCGGATCGCGCAACTTTAAAAGTTATTTCATGAACTGACCGAGCAGATTCAGAAGATTCAGGCCGTTATTCTGCGGAGTCTTCTTTTTGCCCAGCAGTTTGCCGGTGATCGCTGCGATATCCTTATAGTCAAAACCATCGGAGAGATCAAACTTCGGTCCGGTCTTGCCGCCGTTCGTGGCTGCACTGACACCGGAAAGAAGGGCCGGTGCGATATTGGAAAGGACAGAGTTGACTTCCTGGTTATTCATACCGGTCTCACCGGAAAGCTGATTAATGACATTCGACTGATTGAGGCCAAGGATATGGCCGATGATCTTGCCGCCATCCTCTTCATCGGCTTCGGCGATCTGCTGAGAGACCGGAGCGGTTGAAGTATGTTGGGAAAGTGCGTTGGCAAGGGAAATAGCGCCGTCCTCGGTGGAAGCATTGTTTGTCATGCTGCCCATCAGCTGAGGAAGGGCAGATCCAAGGAGGGAAGAAAGCTGATCTTTGGAAGCACCGGTTTTGCCGGACAGTGCGGAAAGAGAAGCATCTTCTGTCATGGAACCAAGTATAGAATCAAGTAAACTGCTCATTTTCATTCTCCTGTTCGAAAGATTTGGCCTTATTTTACCATTCCGATCAAAGAAAAACAACCGAAAAGAAAAAAGTGATTGTCATTGTCATCGACGGTAAATTATGATACGATGAACATTGAGTACAACCTTAATCCCGCCACTTATCATGCGTGAAATAAAAGGAGGACATCATGGATAAAGTTCGTTTGGGCATTATCGGCCTTGGAAATCAGGGAAAATACTATACACGGATTCTGACAGGAGAAACGAAATCTCCCTATCAGCCGGACAACATGGTCATCGGTGCAGTTTGTGACATTGATCCAAACATGAAAGCCATGTATCAGGAAAAGTATCCCCAGCTTCCGTTTTTTGAGGACTGGAAAGAGATGATCGCATCCGGTCTGGTCGATGCAGTCGTGACGACGGTTCCTCATTATCTGCATCCGGAGATCGCGATCTACTCGCTGGAACACGGGATCCATGTGCTGGTCGAGAAACCTGCGTCTGTTGCCGCCAAGAATGTCCGTGAAATGAATGAAGTCGCTGCGAAACATCCGGAACTGACTTTCGGGATCATGTTCAATCAGCGGACCAACCCGCTTTATATCAAGGTTCGTGAGCTGATTCAGTCCGGAGAACTTGGCGAGATCCGCCGCTCGAACTGGATCGTCAACAGCTGGTGGCGTCCGGACAGCTATTATCGCTCCAGTGCATGGCGTGCAACCTGGGGCGGTGAAGGCGGCGGCGTTCTGGTCAATCAGGCACCGCATCAGCTGGATCTTTGGCAGTGGATCTGCGGATTCCCCACCAAAATGACAGCCAAATGCATCAACGGAGCGCATCGTGATATCGTTACGGAAAATGATGTTACGATCCTCACCGAGTATGCAAATGGGTCGACGGGTGTCTTTATCACCAGTACCCATGACTTTGCCGGCACCAACCGCTTTGAGATCGACCTTTCCAAGGGAAAGATCGTGATCGAGAACAATCAGGCAACGGTTCTATATTTCCCGCATGATGAAGATTATCTGAATGCCAACATTACCATGGAACAGGCAGCTCAGCTGACCCGCGGCAATGCAGCAGGCGGTGACGGAATCCGTACAGAGGTCATCGAAGGCGCTCCCGGTGAGGGCCCGCAGCACTGCGGCGTTATGCAGAATTTCGCAGCCCATATCCTGGATGGAACGCCTCTTCTGGCACCTGGCAGCGACGGCATCAACGGCGTTCGCCTGGCCAACGGTGCACAGCTTTCTTCCTGGCTTGGAAAGACGGTTGATATGCCGGTCGATGAAGATCAGTACATGGAAGAGCTGAACAAGCACATCGCGGCAGAGGGAAAATTCCCTCTCCGAAAATAAAGCAGTGAGGGAAATCCATGAAACATAAAGCATTGGGGAAGAAACTGTCGGAAAAGATTCTGGGGCAGGAAAGGTATTCCTCAAACAATCCGGAAACAGCACACAAGGAGAAACAAGGTATGTATATCGGAATCGATCTCGGTACTTCCGCAGTCAAGCTGCTGCTTATGAATGATGAAGGGGCGATCCTTCGCACGGTCTCCCGTGAGTATCCCCTGTATTTTCCTCAGTCCGGCTGGTCGGAGCAGGAACCGGATGACTGGGTGAAAGAATCCATCCAGGGCATTAAAGATCTGACGGACGGGATCGAAAATGTCCGAATCGACGGTATCGGTGTTGGCGGACAAATGCACGGACTTGTGATCCTGGATGAAAATGATCAGGTCATCCGCCCGGCGATCCTCTGGAATGATGGCCGAACCGGCGAAGAAACCAACTGGATGAACGAAGAAATCGGCCGTGAGAAGCTGGTTGACTATACCGGCAATATCGCCTTTGCAGGCTTTACAGCTCCGAAACTTCTGTGGCTCTATACTCATGAGCCGGAGAATTTTGCGAAGATCCGCAAGATCATGCTGCCGAAAGACTATCTGGTCTACAAACTGACTGGCGCCCATGTTACGGATTACTCCGACGCTTCCGGCATGCTGCTGCTGGATGTCGAGAACAAATGCTGGTCCAAACCCATGCTGGAGATCTGCCACATCACAGAAGAGATGATGCCGCACCTTCATGAGAGCTTCGAGGTCGTCGGTTCCGTCAAACCGGAAATCAAGCAGACGATCGGTCTTCCCGGCGAGATGAAAGTGGTTGCCGGCGCAGGTGACAATGCAGCGGCTGCGATCGGTACCGGTGCGGTAGGACTTGGAAAATGCAATCTTTCTCTCGGAACTTCCGGAACGATCTTTATCACGGCCGACAGTTACAGCCGCGGTGACGGAGCAAGTCTTCACAACTTTGCCAACGCGGACGGAAAATATCATCTGATGGGCTGTATGCTTTCCGCTGCCTCCTGCAATAAATGGTGGATGGATGAGATCCTTCGGGATAAGGATTATACAAAAGCACAGGAAGAGATCGGACAGCTTGGTGAGAACCATGTTTTCTTCCAGCCCTATCTCATGGGCGAGCGTTCTCCGCATAATGATCCTAAAGTGCGTGCGATGTTTATTGGCATGAGCATGGATACGACCCGTGCCGACATGGTACAGGCTGTGCTGGAAGGCGTCATGTTTGGCCTTCGCGACAGCTTCGAGAACGCGAAAGCGCTTGGAAATGATATCAAGAGTGCCAGCATCTGCGGAGGCGGAGCCAAGAGCCCGCTCTGGCGTAAGATCGCGGCGAATATCCTTGGAATTCCGATCCATACCGTTGAAAACGACGAAGGTCCTTCACTTGGCGGCGCCATCCTGGCGGCGGTCGGATGCGGAAAGTTCGCTTCACTGGAAGAAGCCTGCAGCGCGATCGTACGAGAAAAGAATGTGACGGAGCCTGATCCCGAACTGGTTCAGAAGTATAACGAGCGTTATGCTGAGTTCAGAACGCTCTATCCCATGACCAAAGGATTCTTTGCCTGAGAGGCAGAAAAAACTTTCGGCTGGTTCTCAAAATACAAAGGAGGATTCATCGATGTTCAGACCGATGCGCAGAATCAAACAGCAGATTCCGGAAGAGGAATGCATCAAGATCCTGAAAGAAGAACCGAGGGGTGTTCTCTCGGTCCTGGGTGATGATGGATATCCCTATGGAGTGCCGATCGATCATTACTATGATGAAAAAACCGGCAGGATCTACTTCCATTGTGCCAAGGAAGGCCATAAACTCGATGCCATCCGCCGCTGTGATAAAGTTTCGCTCTGTGTATACAATAAAGGCTACCAGATCCCCGGCGAATGGCCTTGGCATATCACTAGCGTCATCGTATTCGGCAGGATCCGTGAAGTGACCGATCCGGTACTTCTGGAAGAGAAGCTTCGTGCACTCGGGAAGAAGTATATCCCCACTCAGGAAGAACTGGAAGATGAGATCGCCCATGCCATGAGCCGCGCCGCTGTGCTCGAAATGACGATCGAACATATGACGGGCAAAGAGGTGAAAGAATCATAAAAGGCAACCGAATAACTCCGTAAAAAAAGACCTTGAGCTGTAAGCAGAAAAATCTGCGAATATACAGTCTTCAAGGTCTTTTCTTTGTGTCATCATTAATAGGACGCAAAACAATATCTATGGCCGCGAAGGGTATTGATTTTTCATATATGCACTTTTAATCCCTTATTTTCTGATTTTTGATTGAAAAAAGGAATCAAAAATCATTATATGAAAATGATAATCCCTTTTTCCATTGATTTGAAGCTCGAAAAGGGATTATAAGTCACGATATTCGCAATTCACAGTCCATCGCTTCCAAAGCCTTGGGAAACAGATGCTCGGGGAAATAAATACCCCGGGCATCTGCCAATAAATTCTATCGATTCATTTTGAAAATTTTATCCGGATTCAGCAGATGCTTCGGATCAAAGGCGTCTTTGATGCCGGCCATCAGACTGATCTGGCGTTCACCGAGGAGTTCAGCGAGGTACGGACGTTTCGCATAGCCGATACCATGTTCTCCGGAGACCTGTCCGCCGTATTC
>JAFOIR010000421.1 GCA_017420625.1 Bacillota bacterium | reverse complement strand
GTGAAAAATGCAGATCGGAAGCAAATTTACAATCGGAGTACACATCATCACGGCTATCGACTATTTTAAGGAGTTGGACCGTGTGAACAGTGAATTCCTTGCCGGGAGCATCGGGGTGAATCCCGTCATCGTCCGCACAGTCATTTCACAACTCCGGGAAGCCGGTCTTGTTAAGACACAGCGCGGCAGCAGCGGTGCAGAGCTTGCAAAGCCTCTTAATGAGATCACGCTCTATGACATCTACAGAGCCGTTGGCAGCGTAGATGAAGAGGAAGGTCTCTTCCATTTCCATGAGCAGCCGAATCCGGACTGCCCGGTGGGCAGGAATATTCACAGAGTGCTGGATCAGCGCCTCATTGATGCCCAAAAGGCCATGGAAGAGAGACTCAAAACCACCACACTTGCCGATATCGCTGAAGATACGAAGCAGGCAGTGGGCAACGAATCGAACAAAGAAAAGGAGTAATCAATCATGAAAAAGATATTGATCGTCAACGGCAGCAAGAGAAGAAATGGCAATTCCTACGCGCTGGAAGCCCGCATTGCGGAACAGCTTCAGGGCAAGGCGGAAGTCACCACATTCAATATTGGTGAGAAGGACGTCCGCGTATGTCTTGCCTGTGACGGCTGCAAGCGCCAGCACACTCCCAACTGCGTCCAGAAGGATGATTTCACCGCCCTGATTCCGGAGATCGACTCCTGTGATGCCATGCTGATCCTTGCCCCTGTGCACTGGGATCAGTTCCCTGCTCAGCTCAAGGCCTTCCTTGACCGTACCTACTCCTTCATGGACTTCACCCAGCCCGATTTCTCCATGGCAGGACGCAAGGACAAGAAGCTCGGCGGATACTTCTTCGCCGGTTTCGGCCCGGTCGATGTGTACACACAGATGGTCGAAACCAATCTGAAGAGCTTTGCTACTGCCGGATTCCGCGATTATAAGGCTCATGTAGCCGGTGACGCGAATGTTCCGGGCAGCATCATGGAGAAGGCAGATGATCTGAAGGCCGCCGACGAGATGGTCGAATGGCTGCTTGCCTGATAAATCACAGGAATTAACAGTAAAACGATCGGAGGCTGGACGGTACGGTTCAGCCTCCGTTTCACAGGAAGGGACAGTATATGAAAACCAAACTACCTATAAGGACGATGACTTCTATAGCGGTACTGTCGGCCGTTGCCTTTGTATTATCCTTTCTGGAATTCCCCGTCCCGCTGTCTCCCTCCTTTGCAAGAATGGATCTGTCAGACTTTCCGGCACTGATCGGGGCCTTCGCTTTCGGTCCGGTCGCAGGGATCCTGATTGAACTTGTAAAGAACCTGCTGGGGCTCATTTCTTCAGCCACAAGCGGGATCGGTGAACTTGCCAACTTTTTAATGGGCGCTTCCTTTGTTGCGACGGCAGGGCTGATCTACAGGCATCATAAGACAAAGAATACGGCTCTTTTAGGCGGAATCGCGGGGAGCTTTATCATGGGTATCGTGGCTGCGCTGGCAAACTACTTTATACTGCTGCCCCTCTTCGAACAGTTTATGCCGGTAGATCAGCTGATAGCATCCTTCGGAGAGTTCATCCCGTTTATCAAGACAAAACTGGACGTTGTCCTGTATAATGCGTTTCCGTTCAATCTGCTGAAGGGACTTGTAATCACGGCATTTACTATGCTCGTATATAAAAGAATCAGACCGCTGCTGAAAGGAAAGGATTGAACATGTCAAAAGCAGAAAGCTATCTTCGTTATATTGTAAATGAGATCCATACGACCATCGTTGCAACGGTGGACGATGAAGGGCTTCCGGTGACTGCAGCAATCGATATGATGGACGCAGATGAGAACGGGTTATATTTCCTGACCGCAAGGGGAAAAAGTTTCTATGACAGGTTGAAGAAGCGTGGCTACTTGGCGTTCACAGCACTCAAGGGAGAGGATACGATGACAAGCGTCGCGGTATCCGTTCGCGGAAAGGTCCGGGAGCTCGGATATGACAGGATCCCGGAGCTCTTTGAAAAGAACCCTTACATGCACACGATCTATCCCACAGAAGAATCAATGAAGGCGCTGACGGTCTTTCAGATATATGAAGGAACCGGTGAATGGTTTGATCTTTCAAAGAAGCCGATCGAGAGAGTTTCTTTCGCGTTCGGATGTGAAGAGGCTGAGCAGGCCGCGAAGAAGCCGGAAGGATATTACATAACAGATGCCTGCATCGGCTGCGGAAGATGCGCGGCCGTCTGCCCGCAGAGCTGCATTATCACAGATGGCGTCCCGCATGTAATCGAGCAGGAGCACTGTCTGCACTGCGGAAACTGTTTCGAAGCCTGTCCCGTGGGGGCTGTGGAAAGAAGGTAATTCCTATGAAAGAAATGACACAGAACGAACGCCTGGATCTTCTGGTAGAAGAATTCAAGGAAGATTCTGTTCAGTACAGAAATCTGGAAACGCCTAAGGATACGGAAGGCAAGAAACGAATTCTTCGGTCGCTCATGAACATTCGGATGCCTAAGATGATGCCTGCTTCCGTACTTCAAATCCAGGATGAATATCTGCGAGACCGAATCCGTGAAAACGGGATCGTCTCTCCTGATGAGATTCCCACGATCGCAGATCAGGGCAGCAGCAATGCTTTTGCAGATAAGCTCTCCATCTGGCAGGGCGATATCACAAGGCTGGCGGTTGACGCCATCGTGAACGCGGCCAACTCGCAGATGCTCGGGTGTTTCGTTCCCATGCACACCTGCATCGATAACTGCATCCACACTTTTGCCGGGATCCAGCTTCGGGCAGAGTGCGACCGTCAGATGAGGAAGCTTCGGGCGGAATATGGCGCTGATTATGAGCAGCCTACGGCAGTTCCGATGCTGACAGACGGATACAACCTTCCCGCGAAGAAGGTTGTGCATATCGTCGGCCCCATCGTACAGGGAAGACTCACAAAAGACCTGGAGAAGGATCTGGCCGATTGCTATAAGAACACGTTGGACCTCTGTCTGGAGAATGAACTAAAGAGCGTTGCCTTCTGCTGCATCTCCACCGGAGTGTTCCACTTCCCTAACAAACGTGCTGCGGAAATCGCAGTGAAGACAGTCACGGACTGGATGAAACAGCACCCGGCCGCCATGGAAAGAGTGATCTTCAATGTTTTTAAAGATGAGGACAAAGCATACTATGAAGCAGAATTACAATGAGCTCCCGAATGGATATCTGGAATCGATCAACCGCGGGATCAATGCGGTCCGGCAGTTCCGGGGTGGCATGACCATGGGAAAACTCTCCCGGGAGGAAGCTGTTGCCAGACTGAAAACTGAGATCGAGACCGCCGATGCCATCGTGATCGGCGCCGGTGCGGGACTTTCCACGGCAGCTGGTTTCACTTACAGCGGCGAACGCTTTGAAAAGTATTTCGGGGACTTTGCGAGAAAGTATGGTATCAGGGACATGTATTCCGGCGGTTTTTATCCCTTCCCGGATGCAGAGACCCGCTGGGCCTGGTGGGCAAGGCATATTTATTACAATCGTTACGTCCCTGCACCAAAACCTGTCTATCAGGATCTGCTGAAGCTTCTGGAAAACAAGGATTACTTTGTGATCACGACCAACGTGGATCATCAGTTCCAGGCAGCAGGTTTCGACAAAAAACGACTGTTTTACACACAGGGCGACTACGGTTTATTCCAAAGCGTGAACCCGCAGATCCGGAAAACCTATGATAACAAAGCATGGGTCATGTCAGCCATGGAAGCCCAGGGATTTGTGCGTGATCCGGAAAATGTCTTACAGTCTCCGCATAGCGGATCTTTACTCATGCGGATCCCGACAGAGATGATCCCCAAATGCCCGGATGACGGATCAGACGTGACGATGAATCTCCGTTCAGATGACAGCTTTGTGGAAGATGAAGGCTGGCACAGGGCATCGGCAGCTTATTCCGATTTCTTAAGAAGACATGAAAACCTGCATGTGCTGTATCTGGAGATCGGCATCGGGATGAACACCCCGGTTATCGTGAAGTATCCCTTTTGGCAGATGACGAATGACAACCCGAAGGCCGTTTATGTCTGCCTGAATTATAATGAATCTTACTGCCCGAAGCAGATCGAATCGCAGTCCATCTGCATTGACGGGGACAGCGGAGATGTGATCGCGCATCTGCTGTAAAATCAGAAAATTGAAAAAATGAGTCCGGAGTCAGATGTCGATTTTTCGATGTCCGGCTCCGGGCTTTTTCTGTTTTTGAGAATATGCCGAAAGACAGAATCAGCGTTTTGCAAAAACGCGCAGCTCTCACGAAGTGTGATTCAAAGGGTTTGGGAATTCCCAACATGCAAGCGTCTTGACGAAAATAGCGTTCCAGACCCTGCTTGCCAAGTACTGAAGAATCCAAAAACGACTCTCTTGATGTTTAGAACCGTCAACATCTTGATCCTACTAGGAATTTGTCTTGAAAAAGTGCGTGATTTTGTGTATAATTCAAAATGTTGAATTGTATCCT
>JAFOIR010000420.1 GCA_017420625.1 Bacillota bacterium | reverse complement strand
GGGGTGAAACGCAGCGCCACGCGGAAATGGGTTTCTGCATCCCGGCCCCAGGCCAGAATGAAGTGCAGTGAACCTTCCCAGCTCAGCCTCGTGCTGACCTCGGTCAGGCCCATGGCCTCCAGCCGGGCGGTCATGGTTCCGTCCATGGCGTCCATAGCGAGACGGTCGAAGGCATCCGCTGTGCTGTCGGCGCGTTTCTGTTCAATCTCCGCCAAGATAGCCGCTTCACCGGGCTGCGGTTCCCTGCCGGATGGAGTCACATCTCCGGTGAGCATCTGCTGCTCGGCCAGTTCTTCCCGCACGTTTCCCAGGGCAGTGGACGCAGTCTGGTAATACGCATGCGCCGTCAGGTTCGTGCCGATCCCGCCTCCACTTGTCCATTTTGATTCGGCTGTCCCGATGGAGACGGTGAGATCAGATTCCGTAAAGCGGATGGTGACAGCGTCATCCTCATCCAGCTGCCAGGCTTCCACGATGACGCTCTTCTCCTCCGAGTACCAGTCCACCCGGGCGTTGACATCGCGGAGGTTCAGACGCTCCGTTAGCGTGGGCTCCAGGGTGTCGTTGAGGTAGTCCATGACCAGGGCGTCAAACTCCGTCATCTCACCGCGGCCCATGCGCTCTTCGATCTCCGCCCGGATGGCCTCCTCGTCGAAGCGGGCATAGAAGCCGCCGGCTTCCTCCTCTGCGAATAGAATGCGGGAATCTGCCTGCTCAAGCGTGAACCGTTCGACGGTACCCTGGCTGTCCCGGCAGATGAAGCGGTCCCCGTCCAGCTGCCAGGTAAAGCTGTCACCGGTTTCGTGCAGGTGCTTTGGCGGACAGTGCTCCATGTCCTCGCTGTCCAGCCACCGGCCTGTGCCGTCCGCGTTCAGCCGGAAGCCGAAGCCCATGAGCTCACCGCCGCCTACAAACTGCCAGGTGCCGACGAAGGTCAGCTCGGTATAGATTTCTTCCAAAGCACTTGCCTGTTCAAAAACAGGGAACCTGGTAACATCATAAGTTGCAAGATGAGAATACGCTGAAAGTTGCGGCGCGGGAACGTACTCGACAGACTCACGAACCGTATTTCCATTTTCATCATCTATAAAATGGGTAAGCACGATTTCACCGCCATGGTTTTCGCGCCATCCGATGCACGTCAGGGGATACAGTGCGCCTGCGGCTTCATTGCCTGCGATCTGCGCTTCCACCTGACCCCATACGCCGGCTTCCCGCCAGCTGCTGAAAACCATGGCGGTCTTGCCGTCAAAATTATTGTACTCCCAATAGATCGCTGTGTCGGTGTCCGAATATAGCTCCGGCCAGTCCCACTCCTGAATCAGCGCTGTCGGATTATCGATCACGATCTGCCACACGCCGTCATGCCGTTCCAGCAGAATCAGCCTTTTGACGCCATCCGTCTCGGCGAAGCAAGCAGCCGAGTCGCCCCACTGCGTAAGCTGCACCGGCTCAGTGATGCCTGCCTGGCGGAGTGTATCTGTGATCAGTGCTTCATCACTGCCGGCTGCCAACGCCGAAGCGCTGAACAGCATGAGAATCAGAGCAACAAGGCAAAGGAAGGGTTTCTTCATCATAGCTGTCCTTCTTTCCACTGCTGGTCACCCCCAGCATACCTTACACTATCGTGTTCTTCTGCAAAAGCCGTATTCAGGCAAGCCATCGCAATCATCATCAGAGCCATATACGCCGCAAGTTTACGCATGTTTTTCAAATCCTCTTTTGCTCATCCGTTTGCTGTCGAAGTACTCACTGTTTCCAGCGTAGCATCATCGATTGAAATATACCAATAGGAATCTCCGGCTGGATTGACAGCAGCATACCATAAATGATCCTCTTCGGAGAAATAGATTTCAACAGCATCATCCGTGAACATATCCGCTGTAACTGGTTCACCTGCCACGGTATAGCCGGTTTTCAGCATTTCCACAAAAGATTCTTTGACCTTATCTTTTACTTCAAGCATTTGATGCCTGGGCATATATCCTGTTTTGGCATTGATCCAGACCTCGGCTTTCACAAGCGAGTGATCATAGAAACGAAATACCCAGTATGGTGCAATAAAGTCTCCTGTTTCACGATGCCCGGTATACAGTGATACGGATACTCTGTTCTCACTGCAATCCAGATGATACGATGACATCAGGAAGTCAAGCGCCATTTGACTGGCTTCATCTTCCTCAATCATTCCCGGTTCTCTGACGCCATATTTCCAGGAAAGAATCTGATCAGTAAATGGTACAGATACTATCCAGCCCGGATGATATGTTTGGATTCTTTGCCCCTCTGCTTCGAGCAAATATGGAAGCAGACTACTGTACCAGTTTTTTTGTTCGACAGTCCAGAAACGGAACGGACCATTGGCATCAACCAATTCTTCCCAGAAGTCTGCAGCTCCGTAGTCTGCATTGAATCTCTCTGTAACAAGCTCTTCGGTCTGAACCTTCACAAATGTTTCCCATTCTTCTGCATGCACGTTGCTGGTTGACATCAGAATGAGCATCAACATGAATACCAAGCTCCGTCTCATTATACCAGACATTGTTTAGACATCCTCCTGTCAATGATGATCCCGGGCGCCTGAACGGAATCGTTCACCGAACAGGGGATCTATTATACCCCCCCCCAAGGTTTAATTCGATGCAATCCGTCCAATAATAGAGACGAGTCAGTTCATCATTTTGTTGCAAGCAGCATTTGGCTGCTCCTGAAATTCAAAAAAAGAAAGGCCTCTGTGTCGGTTATGCTGCTGCGAACAGCGTCACACAGGGGGTCTGTTATCGTTCGAGGTTTTCATCCCGCCGAAGATCTTTCTCTTCCGGAAGGTTGTCCGTTTCAGAATACAAATGGCTTTCAGTACGCCGACGCAGGGCTTTTCTTATCCATCTTTTTGGGGTTTCAGTCCACCTTCCGCCTGAAAGGCGGCAGGCAGCATGGCGTTAGCAGCCTGTTGGCACTGCAAACAGCGGCGGCGTGTTCGACTTTCACGTCTACCGCCAATTTGTTAGAAAGCACAATATATAGTGCAAAAATAAAAAGCTTGCTACAATATCTAGCAAGCTTTCGTGATCCCGGCGGGATTCGAACCCACGGCCTGTCGCTTAGGAGATCGAAAAAGCGTTCGCCTTTGCTGTTCCCTGAAGTGCCTTGAAGCCTTGCCATTACTGGGTTTCTAACGGTTCTCACTGTTCGCATTTGCCTTCAAAATACTCCCGTTTTTCCCCAGTGCTGTTAGCAGGGTGTTAGCACAGCTAACAAAGGTGGCGTGTTCAACTTTCACATCTACCACCAAATCGTTAGCTGGAAGTGATGAAAACATCATCATTTACACCCATCAAGCGGCAAATGCGGATCCAGTCATGAATGAATATTCATTGCATATTTTCCAAGGCTTTTTCTGTAATCCAGATCCGTATTTTTGTCCCTTTGTAAAATGAAAGACATTGCAGGCGTTACAGAAATATTTGAATCTGCCGCCTTTGTTAGCTGAGATTTCCACGAATTCTTGCTGAAATCTTTTTCGTTTGCCTGCACCAGCGTTAGCAATCTAACAAATAGGCATTCCCGATGATGTCCATCCATCAGGTCTGGAAAATGAGTAAAATCCATTTGTAGATCCTGTTTCCGCCATCACAGCCACTTTGGACGAAAGTTGGTCATCGCCCGCCTGAAATGTGGCAGACAGGACAATAGTTCAAAGCAAACAAAGGTGACAGCTGTTATCAGAATCATTAGATGACACAGAAAATAAGTCAGTCGATCAATAAAGCGGATGCCTGAAAGTGCTTATTTTAAGCCACTTCCCGGCATCTGGTGTTGTGTTTTCATGGGATTGAGCTACCGCTTCATAGGAACACTGCTGGCGATACTATCCGTCATCATCTGCCACCCATCGCCTGATTGGTTCTGCATACAGGATATTTCCTGTTCTATCAATTAACAGACGCTGCTCCTGACGGTAGACCCATGCAGATCCCTCGTGAAAGGAACCCAATTGGCTATTGTCAAAAACAGGCTGAATCACCCACTTGCCTGTTTCATCCACATATCCGGCAAGGCCGCTTTCCGCATCCTCCGCAGGAGATAAACCCTCGTGAAAATGATAATCTGTATTCGATATTAGACGAAAAATCGGCTCAGTCAGCACCTGGCCGTGATTATTCATCAAACCAGCCCGATAGGAAAGCGACTCACCCGGTTCTTGGATTTCATACCAAGCAACACCATGTTTATTAAAACCCAGGCAACTGCAAATACCTGGCCGGGAAACAGAGAACAGTGGTGTATGATCTGCCTGATAAAACGTCAGGCTGTCCTGCGATTCTATATAGTATATATTATCTGACACGAACCCATATTCAGCATTTTGAACCGTTCCCTCGGTGTCGATATTGCCCCATGAATTTCCTGGCATAAGTACATTAGCATACCCATTTACGGAAAAACCAGACGCATATTCATATGCCGGCGGCAAAGCCCACTGACCATTCGTATTGATATATCCACTCAAACCGTTTTTCTTGCTGAGAGCAGGGAGCAATCCACTTGCCACCCAAGCATAGGGTTCAATCACAGCATCTTCAGGGGGATAAATTTCATGCCCGGTTTGATCGATCAGCAAATAGTCACCATCTTCATAAGCGACTATTGCATAACCATGCCAGAAGCCTTCAGCATGAGACGAATCATATTTGCATGGAATCACGATTTCCCCCGTATCCCTGCAAGCGTATCCCAGATGATGATCCATCACCACGGGAATCAGCTCAGATAAATCCATCATATCGTTTTGCGCAATTACATCGTCATAAATAAAACCTGAAAAAAAACCTGTCTGAACATCCAGATATCCGGTGCTTCCAGAGTTTTGATGGATGATGAAAATTCCATCCTGTTTGCCGCCAATAAAGTCCTCAAATCCCCGCGGCACCTTTGAGCTAATTCTCAAGTTTTTTTCGGGCTCAAATACCCAATGCCCCTGAGAATTGATTAATCCATGCCATGTTAGATCAGCGCTTACCGCAGGTGTTACTTCCACAATGGCATAATCACCTCGGAAATCTTCCGCATAGGCAAACTGATAAGGCAATGCGATACGTCCCTGCGTGTCAATATACCCGTACAACCCATCTGCATTCTGGACTGCATAGAAAGGCTTTCCTGTTGTTGCTTCAGGAAGAAGGATTGGGAATTCCTCATCCCCTTCCCGCAGCAGGACATTTCCTTTGGAGTCAATCAGCGCCCATTGATCATCGGAGAGCATTACAAGTGCTTCACCCTGGTTGAATTCATAAACACGTTCAAATTGTGGAGTAATTACGATATGCCCTTCACGATCAGCATAGCCCAGTAATTCCGTGTCCTTTTCCTCGACAGCAATCAATCCTTCAGACATATCAGCCCAGGAACACGGAATAATTCCATCTGGCAGGGAAATTACTTCCCCATAGCGCGTCATGAGCATATATTCTCCAGGAATAGCGTCACTTTCTTCCTTGTCGAAACCGGCTACCTGCGCAAGCACACCCATGCCTTCCGGGAAGGTGGTTACCTCCGCCTGCCAATTCAGATAGTATTCACAGGGCAGTACTATTTCGCCTGTCAGGCGGTCCGCATAACCCAAATAAGAAATATCTTCACGCACTTCCACCACTGGAATCAGATCGCCTTCACCATAGCCATCCCACAAAGCAGAATATTTCAGTCCTGAAAAGAAGCCGGAACGCACATCGAAAAAACCAACAGGTCCATCGCCTTCCCCTACATATATTTCATCCTGTGCCACAGCATAGTATCCGCCTTCCCAGGTGCCAAAAGGGCCCCATCCTTCATACCACCCGGAATAAATATAATATTCAGGTGGCAATACAAACTTACCCTGCCGGTTGATGATTCCCTGGCAAGGTTTGCTTTCTCCATTCTCTTCCGGTTCCATTCCCTCTGGATAAAGTGTAACAGATGCATAGTTTCCCCGGAATTGTTCTGCCCCGTCAAATGAAGCAGAAATGATCCAATGCCCTGAATTGTCGGTATATCCCCATTTTCCACTCATTTTGTCTTCAGTGGGATACATGCTGTCTCCCGCTGCAAAAACCGTTATTGGGAGAGAAAGCAAGACAAGGATGAGAAGCAGATGTTTCATTTTTTATGTTCCTCTGCTGTTTCTTTCAGCCTTATTCTTTTTATCATTTCAATCAAGCTGCGCTGTTATCGTTATTATGCTTTTACTGATTAAGCATTTCCCGCGGTACTTTACTTGATCTTCTCTGCGCCTTGCTGGACAAACCCGAACCCCTGGGGCGGTTTCTGACACCATAGTTTTCCGATGTCCAGCTTATGCCGCACCAGCGCACTGCGAAAATCCTTTTCCTTCATCCGATTCACCGCGCTTTTGAAATCATCCACCGTCCTGCTTCTTGTCAGATCCTGTGCCCGGACGACATCTGTTGATCTTATGATTTCATCCTCAAAATTCAATACCTGAAGCACGGTCACGATCTCAACCTTGAAATGTAGTGCCTTCAGCAGCGCGATATTCTTACGAAGGATATCCGTTTCCGGCTTGTCCGTGTCAAACACCAGTACAGCCATGCTGCCCGGTTCAAACTGTATCAGTTTGTTGGCGGGAAGTATATTTTGGATGACATTGAACTTCCAGACCTTGCCTGGTGCAATCAGAGATGGCTTTTCCTTGAGGGCCTTTATCAGCTTTTCCTCGCACTCACCTTCGGTCAGATAGATGCACTTTTTCATATCGCATCCACCTCCGGAGCGGTTTCCAGATCATCCAGAAGACTCTCATCCGGCAAGGAATCGAACACATCATTTTCCATGGCACATTTTACGGAATCCGTTCTGCGCCGGAGATGATCAGACGCAAAGGTGACGGAAACCTGCCAGATGCCGTCCTCAATGCTTTTTCGCATGAAGGCAAAGGTGTGATTGGGCAGATTCAGATTCAGCATATCTGTATTGTGAGTTGTGAAGATAAGTTGTCCGCCTTGGCCCAAACGCTCAACCATCAGACCGAAGATGCGCTTTTCAATGTCGCTCTGAATATAGGAAAAGTGTGCATCACAGTAATAGAAGCAGTTTCCACCGGACATCATGGATGCGAGGAAGACAGCGACGTCAATACCTTCTGCCGTGCCGCTGGACAAAAGCTCTCGGTTCAGCAGTTTGCCATCCTGAATGATAATATCCTGATCCCGGCGTCGAATCACAAAGGAATCCTTCAGTTCCCTGGAAATGGAAACATCGGACAGTGTTGGATCAAGCGTACCAATCACGGCCCGCAGTGTTTTCAGGAGAACGCGCTGATTAACCTCCTTCATGCGTAGGGACGTTTCAATCTCAGGATAGGCGAAACGGAAATGGAGTGGACCAATCAGCTCCTTCAGCCTTTTGAAGCTGCCGCCGATCTCATCTGTTCTGTCCGATAGCCGCTGTACCACCATCTCATAAGAATCCATTTCGCCGATTTCAGCGGAATAGTAGCGGACATTTACGTTCTCGCCTGAGATAGTCCCGGCAAAGCGATGCAGCGTATAACCCTCATTGACAAAATCCACCTGGAATTCAGCCGGATGTCTGGTGCCATCCAGATCGCGGAGAATTGCCTCATTGGACTCCTGAATGGAACTGAAGATCTTCAGCAACGCTTTCCCCAGACTGGTTTTGCCGGTAGCGTTTGCACCCATCAGAATCAGCGCTTTCTTGTACCGGAAGCGCTCACGTCCTGCCAGAGCTTCGAGGCCAAGAACGGAGACATTCAGCTTGCGAGGATAGGTCAGATTGAGTTCAAAGTCATCGAAGCCATAAACATGGTTCAACCTAACGTACATAAGGATCATACGCTCACCTCACAAATACGGAATTTGCGTATTTATAATACATCCAATAGCAATTTGCGTCAAGATTGAAGGAAAGATTCATGGTAAATACGCAGACTTGCAAAAACAGCAAAGGAGTTTCGATGGCAGTCCGACCATCCGCCATCTTTGGCATCGTCGTCCACCAAAATTTGCAGTGATGTTGGCAGCTAATGGCTCTGACAATTAGAAATCTAACAAAACTCACGTTATCCATATCATGCTTGTATCAAGAAATAAATAGCGAGAAGTCGAAAGAAATTGCACGGTCCATATATTTGCTTTCTTAACAAAACTTTCTCATTGCTTGTTTTGCTTAGTGGTGGCTTTCTGTACGCCGGCGCAGGGCTTTTCCTATCCATCTTTTTGGGGTTTCAGTTCACCTTCCGCCTGAAAGGCGGCAGGCAGCATGGCGTTAGCTGGCTGTTGGCATTGCAAACAACGGCGGCGTGTTCGACTTTCACGTCTACCGCCAATTTGTTAGAAAACACAATATGTAGTATAAACAGCAAAAACTCGCTACAATATATAGCGAGTTTTGGTGATCCCGGCGGGATTCGAACCCACGGCCTGTCGCTTAGGAGACGAAAACAGGGCTTTCCTCCTATACCCCTCGAATGCCCGCAAACGCTTGCTATTACTGCATTTCTAACAAATTCGATTGTCCCCGTTTCCTCCAAAAAACACCTCTTTTACCCTAGTGCGATTAGACAGC
>JAFOIR010000419.1 GCA_017420625.1 Bacillota bacterium | reverse complement strand
TCTTTGGTCTCGTTCGGCTGGCCTTTGAGCTGGTTCAGAAGCGCCAGTCTCTTCAGCTGCTCTTCCCGTTTTTTCATCAGGTGGACGCGGGTATCCTCATCTGGATCTACCGAAACGATACCGGTACCGCCGTCGATGATGACTTCGCGGCCTTCATACTCTTCTTTCAGCTGATCGCCCACGCCGATGATCGCCGGGATACCCATGGTACGAGCCAGGATCGCGGTATGGGAAGAGCCGGAACCGCCGGAAGTGACAAAGCCGAGAATCTTGGATTTATCCAGCTGAACCGTCTCGGAGGGAGCCAGATCGTCGGATGCCAGCACGACCGGAACATCGGAATCGATGCCGCCCTGAACGATACCCAGAAGAATTCCGACGATACGACCGGAAACATCTTTGACATCCGCTGCACGAGCTTTCATATACTCATCGTCCATGGTCGCAAACATATCGGCGAACTGGGCACCGACATCGGTGACGACTGCTTCCGCATTCTGTCCTTCGTCCAGGATCAGACCCTGAATGGTCTCTTCGTAGTCAAGATCCTCTGCCATCATCTGATGGGTCTCAAAGAGCATGGCAGCTTCATCGCCGGCTTCCACTCTGGCTTTTTCCGCCAGCTCGCCGAGCTGTTCAATAGCCTTTGCCTGTGCGTCTTTAAATCTCTGCCACTCTGCGTCGCGGTCTTCGACGTTGAAACGGGTGATCGTGCCTTTGGCTCTTCTGTAGAAATACAGCGGGCCTGCAGCGACGCCGGTGGAAACACCTTTACCTTGAATCGTAATCATAATCTATTCCCTTTCTGAAGGAAAACGGCTGCCTTTTCCGGGCAGCCGTCTTCGGTTTTGATTAGAAGTGCTCTTTGAAGAATTTCTCCAGCGTAGCAGCGGCAGCAGCTTCGTCGCCGCCTTCTACCGTCACTTTAACGGTGTCGCCCTGCTTGATTCCGAGCTGCATAACAGCCATCAGTCTCAGCGCATTCGCGGATTTCTCGCCTTTGGCGATCGTGACAGTCGTTCCGATCAGGTTTTTGATCTCTTTGACCATAATGCCGGCGGGACGTGCATGGATACCAACAGGATCCGTGATGACATACTCGAATGATTTCATTGAAGATTCCTCCTTATGATAGATAATATAGAAATGGAAAGATTACTCTTTCAGTCCGAACTCCAGACCTTCCAGGTCATCAGCATTGGTCAGGATAACGGCAACTGTGTTGCTGTGTCCGGCCGCTTTGATCTTATCAGAGCTGAAGGTCAGCAACTTCTGACCTGCTTTGACTTCATCGCCGTCCTTGACGAAGGTCTCGAATCCGTCGCCGCCCATACCAACGGTATCAATACCGACATGGATCAGCATTTCCATTCCGTTTCCTTCCAGGGTTACGGCATGTTTGGTATCGAAGACCATGGTCACGGTTCCGTCGAACGGAGCTACGACAACATCTTCACTGGGCTCGACACCGATACCCTGTCCCAGAATACCGGCAGCAAAAGTATCGTCCGGAATCTCTTCCATGGGGATCACTTTGCCGGGAACCGGCTGAAGGACTTCGCCGGCACTTGAGCGAATGACAGAAGCACCGGGTTTCAGTTCAGGAGCAGGAGCAGCAGCCGGAGCGGCAGGCGCTTCTGCTTTTTTCTTGCTCTCTTCATCTTCTTTCCAGATGAACCAGGTCAGAGCGAAAGCAATACCGGACGCGATCAGCAGCTCAACCAGGTACAGCGGTACATTGTTGACAGCGGGGATCGCCGGGATACCGGTAACACCGTAAACCGGAGCACCAAGTCCGAACAGAGCACCGAACAGAGCACCGACAGCACCGCCGGCCATACCGCAAAGGAAGGGTTTCATGAAACGGAAGTTGATACCGAAGATCGCGGGCTCCGTGATACCCAGAGATGCGGAGAGGGAAGAAGGCAGCGCCACGGATTTGGTCTTCTGATTGTGAACTTTCAGTGCGACAGCCAAGCAGGCGCCGAACTGAGCGAAGTTCGCAGCGGAAGCGATCGGCATCCAGGTGTTGAGTCCTGTCTGTGCGATCATGCCGGCTTCGATGACGTTGTACATGTGGTGCAGACCCATGACGACCGTCCAGGGATAGATCGCACCCATGACCAGAGAACCGAGCATCGTGCTGGCCAGCCATTTGGCTCCGGCAAGCACCCAGTTTTCCAGAATGGAGAAGATGGGGCCGATGATGGTGAAGGTGATGAATGCGGTGACCAGAACGGTGACCAAAGGTGTAACGAACAGGTCGATCATCTCCGGTACTACTTTATGCAGCCATTTTTCAACGGTTGACATGAGCAGTACCGCCAGTATGACGGGTATGACGTGGCCCTGATAACCTACCTGTTGGACATTGAAGAAGAACAGGTGCCACGTGGGTATTTCGCCTGCAGCATAGTTACCTACCGTCCAGGCATTGATCAGCGCGGGGTGAACCATCATCAGACCGATGACAGCGCCCAGGAAAATATTGCCGCCAAAGACACGGGCTGCTGAAACAGCGACCAGCACAGGCAGCAGAGCAAATGCGGTGTTCGCAACAAGGTCCAGGAAGCTGTACCAGTCACTCTGACCAAAGGCCGGAGCAAACTTGGGAATGGCCTCGACAAGACCCATCATCAGACCGGAAGCTACGATGGCCGGAAGGATCGGAACGAATACGTCACCGGGGGTCTTCAGGATCTTTTTCCAAAGCGGCATACGGGATGCAGCAGCGGCTTTAACATCTGCCTTGGAAGCTGCGGACAGGCCGGTCACGGCAAGAAACTCGTCATAAACTTTGTTGACGGTACCGGTACCGATGATCAGCTGAAGCTGACCGTTGGAATCGAACAGGCCCTTTACGCCTTCTACATCTTCAAGTGCCTTGATATCCAGTTTGCTGTTGTCAGCGATGACCAGACGAAGACGGGTAGCGCAGTGGGCGGCGCTGATGATGTTTTCTTTTCCGCCAAGATGGGAATAGATCTCTTCAGCGCACTTGCGATAATCGAGTGCCATTTTTTCTCTCCTTTAAATGTTTTTGTGATTCAAAACCACAGTGTCATAGAACCATCATACCTTACTTCTTTTCACGTGTAAACGAGATTTCACCGTCAAAAGAGCCAAAAATCAGGATGGAATTTTGTCATATTCGACCAAGCCAAGCTCAATGAATGCTTTTTCCAGTCCATCCTCTTCTACAGCCGGGGCGACCATGTCCGCCATCGCCTTCAGAATGGGCGATCCGTTGTCCATGACTACGCTGTAGCCGACTGTCTCGATCATTTCCTTGTCGTTCATGCTGTCGCCGAATCCGATCGTATCTTCAATGGAGATTCCCAGCGCATCAGCCATGCACTTAACGCCTGTTCCCTTATCAAACTGACGGTTGATCAGCTCTCCGTTCAGACAGTTGTGCGCAGCAACATCCTGCACGACAAAGTTGAAATCCTTCTCCAGTGCATCTCTTGCCGGCTGAAGCTGCTCAGCGCGGGTGCACATAAAGACGACTTTGTAGATCGGGCGTCCGTCATAACGGCTCATCGGCTGAATATTCAGATCCTCCGCGAGCGCCTTCCTCCAGCGAATGAGTTCCGAGTTGCCTTCGCCGGCGTTGGCCAGAAAATCACCCAGATCTTCATCGCCATAGGTCGCATCTTTGGCTTCGATCGTGCGGAAGACACCCTGCTCTTTCAGAAGCTTCATCGCGATATCCCGCTGCTCGTCACTCATCGGGCAGTCATAAAGGATCTGATCATGCAGAACGATCAGTCCGCCGGCACTGGCGACCGCTCCATCGAATCCGAGCGCCAGAACCGGAGACAGCATATCCAGATTGCGGCCGGTACACAGAACGACCACGTGTCCTGCAGCCTGAGCCGCACGGATCGCACGCATAGCGCTTGCCGGAGGAATATTGCTGCCGGCCGGGGTCAGGGTACCGTCGATATCCAGAAGAATCAGTTTTTTATTCATATCCTATTTTCCCTTTTCAGAATTCGCAGATCATCCAGACAAAATCACCGGGCATCAGGATCATATCGTATTTGTTGATCTCTTCACCGGTCAGAAGGTTTTTGTACTCTCCCAGTTCGTCCACGCCGACCCGACGAGGCTGATCCGAGAAGTTGAACAGACCGATCAGCTTTTCGCCCTGATAGTACCGGCCGATTCCCAGCACTGCCTCATCTCTGGTCTCTACGATCCAGGTATCCGCAAGTCCCGAGAAGACCCTGTGCTCGGCTCTCAGATTCTCCAGCTCCCGAAGCGCCTGGAAAACACGGCCTTCCGGTTTGGAAACATCGTGTCTGAGCTCTGCTGCCTTCCAGTTCATATCGCCGCGGTGAAGATATCTGGAGTCCGCCGCCTTGAGCGGGTTCTTGTGATAGGAATAATCATTCTCCTGCGCGATCTCGTCGCCGGAATACAGTACCGGTACGCCGGATAACGTAAACATATAGGCGTGGAGCATGATATCTTCCCGAAGCGCCCAGTCAAGCTTCACATCATCCTGCTCATAGCGGGCTGCTTCCACGCCGCAGAGCGATGCAGTCGTACCGCAGAGTCTTGCGTCTCCCAGCGTGGGATCATCGTTGTAAAGCTCACCTCTCGAAGGAGAGCCGGGCCATTTGCCGGTCAGATAATCATTCAGATATTTCTTGTGGGGGATCTGCTGCATGCCGAAGTTCTCGAGATAGTCATAATCCAGTCCCCAGCCGATATCGTCGTGGCAGCGCAGGTAGTTGAGGAAGGTATATTCCTTCGGAAGTGCAAAAACCTGCCCAAGCTGATGCTTCAGAAGACTGACATTCTTCGTCGCTACAGTATTCCAGGTGCTCGCCATAGTCGTCACGTTGTAGAGCAGATGGCATTCCGGCTTCTCGACAGTACCAAAGTACGGAACGACCTTGCTGGGTTCCATAACGACTTCACCCAGAAGGAGCGCCGATGGACAGACGATCTCACAGGCCATTCTCATCAACCGGACGAGCGTGTGCACTTTCGGAAGGTTCCGGCAGTTTGTTCCGAGTTCCTTCCAGATATAGGGTACTGCATCCAGACGGATGATATCGATGCCCTGATTGCAGAGGAACAGCATGTTCTCCGTCATATCATTGAAAACGACGGGATTGGCATAATTCAGATCCCATTGATAGGGATAGAAGGTCGTCATGACCACTTTGTGAGCTTCTTCACACCAGCTGAAGTTGCCGGGTGCAGTGGTGGGAAAGACCTGCGGGACCGTCTTCTCAAACTGATTGGGAATATCCCAGTTGTCATAGAAGAAATACCGGTCCTGATACTCTTTCTCGCCAGCCCGGGCTCTTTTGGCCCATTCATGATCCTCGCTGGTATGATTCATAACAAAGTCCAGACACATGGCGATCCCGCGCTCATGGCAGTCTGCCGCAAGATCCGCCAGATCTTCCATGGTCCCGAGTTCCGGCTGCACCTTGCGGAAATCCGATACGGCATAGCCGCCGTCTGACCGGCCTTCCGGACTTTCCAGAAGCGGCATCAGATGCAGATAGTTGACGTTCGCCTCCGTCAGATAGTCCAGTTTCTCCCGGACACCTTTCAGATTGCCGGCGAAAGCGTTCACATACATCAGCATGCCGACCAGATCATGGCCTTTGTACCAGTCGGGATTCTTCTCCCGTTTCCGGTCGATCTTTTTCAGGGCTTCGCCTCTTGCTTCCCACATACGGTAAAGCATAGAGACAAAATAATCATAAGCCCTCTCGTCTGCCTGATATAGCTCCATGTACAGCCATTTGAGCTCATCTTCGTGACGAAGGAACCGGTTCAGAAATTCTTTCTTAAATTTTTTCTCCATCGTGGCCTCCTTAGGGGCTTGTTTTTCACGTAATACTTAATTCATTATAATTCCCATAATAAAGTAAATCAAGCAGTGTTTTTATTCTTGAGGACAAATAACGCGAAGAAGAACCTGCAGCAAAAATGATGAAGCTTTTTCGGTGATTCATAGGGAAACAAGTCTTATGAGAGGTCCTCATAGGAGCCGATTGGGGAATATAGCTCATGAAACTGCCTCGCCGCCCAAAATTCCCTACGATTTCTGGATAAGATATCAACTGGAAAAAGTATATTATCCAGGGATTGGGAGGGATTCTCTGCAGAGGAATCTCCCCACCCAGACGATTCATCCGGACGGCTTTTTTCCTGGGCGAGATAAAAGTCAGGAGTTATTGCCCACCCAGTGATTGGAAGAGATCGTTCGTCAAGTTGATCAGCCGCCCAGAAAAACAAAAAAGTACTGGGCGGCGATGTATGAAAACAAAGAATCCGCCCCAACGACTTGGAGCGGATTCAGAAAAAGTTGATTTTACGTCTATCTGTCCTTTGATTTTTTACGTGTATTTTTTGTTAATGAGACATAGGGTGTCTTAATGCGCTCTTCCATCGGAAGGGCATCCATCGTCCAGGAAGTCTCTTCGTCATTCAGACCGCGGCCGAAGGCTGAGGGCGGCTGCTGATCATTGAGGGTAGCTGTCGGGACCGCCGAGGATTCAAGCGGCACAACGTCCGAGGATTCCTCCGGCGCCTTATGCAGATGTTTCTGACATTCTCCGCACCAGACAGGCTCATAGCTGGCAATGTCATCAATGAGCGGCGTTGAATAATTGGTGTCGCCCATCATGGCCTTATAGGCATCTGAACCGATGATCGAATCGGCATACTTATATGGGTAAGCTGCATATTTGAAGTCGCTGATCCTGGTCAGACCGCTGGCTGAGATATCGCTGATCTCATCATCGGTTCTGGTCATAAAGACCCTGGTCTCAGTGGTCGGACAGTACTTCGTTGCGATCCGTCCTGTTTCAGCACAGACAGAAAGCTGAATATGGTTGGGACAGACCCTGGTGGGGATATCTTCCACATGGATCCAGTCATAAGTGATTCGATTGCCTCTGGGATCCTGACTGCAGTAAGGTCCTGCCAGCAGACCGGAATCACGGCACAGGCTGACCTCGGTGATGCCTTCCGGCGGCTCACCGAAATCTGCGATCTTCGGAAGATTCTCGTGAATCTTGCTCATAACCGCCGCCCACAGTTCCTTGTGGCCGTTCCAGTAGATCCACTCATCACCATAGTCATCATAGGTACTGATACTGCCGTCCGGATTGAGGCTCGTGGTTCCCAGCGATTCATAGTAGATCTCCGGATAGGCAACGTAGTCGAAGCCGGCCTGGATACAGCAGGTATAGTACGGGGTATAGCCTACGAATGCATAGTCATTGGAATCATCGGTGGTACCGGACTTACCGGCAATGGCCATTTCTTCATCGAAGTTACAGACAGGAGAAGTACCGTAATACTTCACAACGTCCTTCATCATGTCGGTCAGCATCCAGGCGGTTGTTTCCCGGATGACCCGGTGAGTCTCCTGCTTCTTCTCATAAAAGAGATTGCCTTCCGCATCTTCGATCTTCGCATACAGCGTCGGTTCAATATACATACCGCCGTTCGCGATTGTCGCGTAGGCACCGCAAAGCTCTACATTTTTGACGGAACCGGAACCGAGGCAGAGCGACGGAACCATGTCGGTGAGGCCATTCTCATCCGGTTCTCTTCGAAGTGTCGTGATACCGTAGCGTTCACAGTATTCGAAGTTCGTCTCAATGCCGACCGCTCTCATGAACCGGGCCGCAACAACGTTTTCGGAGTTGTAAATACCGATTCGGGCAGTATCTTTACCATGGAAGGAGCCATAGTAGTTGTTCGGTGACCAGTCGCCCCACTGAAGCGGCGCATCATCCATGGAGCTTCCGCATCCGAATCCGCCCACGTCCAAAGCAGCCGAGTAGGAAGCCAGCAGCTTAAAGGTCGAACCGGGCTGTCTCATGGAATCCATCGCACGGTTCAGTGCCAGGTTCGTGGTCTTCTTGCCGCGTCCGCCGGCCATACCGACGATATAACCGGTATGCTGGTCGATAACGGTAAGAGAATACTGTGGTTCTTCTGTCAGGTTGATCGATTCCATATAGTGGACATTCTTTTCCATGTCCGCTGTCACATACTGCGCTTTGAATTCCTCAGCCGCCAGCATGGCATCTTCCTTCGTATAGAAAAGACCGTAGGTACCGTAGTTATCGGTGATATTCGGATCCTTCTCGTCGAACAGGGTCAGATCGTACATCAGTTCATAGTAGGTATTTTCCTGGAAGTTGCTTTCATCGGCATAGACTTCGTCGATGGCCGCCTGCACATCCGGCTTCTGGGTGATATAGATCTTCAGACCGCCGTAATATAACAGGTTATGCGCATCCAGTTCGCTGTAGCCAAGGTCAGTTTGCAGATCTTCCATGACCTGCTCGATCGTGCTGTCCACAAAGTAGCTGTAGACATCATCATCGGAAGCTTCGTACTGGTTGTTATATTCACGGATCCGGGTAAAGACCGGATCGGCTTTGGCCAGGTCATATTCCACCTGCGTAATAAAGCCGACCTCCAGCATGGCATCGAGCACCTGGATCTGTCTCTCTCGGCTGTGGCCTTTATAGTTGACGATCGGGTCATAGGCGGAAGGCGCGTTGAAAAGACCGGCCAGAAGCGCACACTCGGATAACGTCAGATCCTTGCAGTGTTTACCGAAATAACGCTGCGACGCGGCTTCGACGCCATAACAGGCATTGCCCAGGAAGTTGTAGTTGAGGTACGCTTCCAGGATCAGGTCTTTGGTTGCTTCCTTGCCGTATTCCTTGCTCATCTGATCTTCAAACTGCAGTGCCAGATACCATTCCTGGAACTTACGCTTCCAGTTCTGATCGGAGGTCAGCACCAGTTTCTTGATCATCTGCTGGGTGATGGTAGAACCGCCTTCTGCGGTACCGCCGGCGCGAAGGTTTGCCACACCGGCACGAATGATACCTTCCAGGTCAATGCCGCTGTGGCTGTAGAAACGCCGGTCCTCGATGGCCACGACAGCATCCTTCAGATACTGAGGCATATCATTGATCGGGATGGAATTACGCTGCTCCGCTGTATGGATATCCGTGACTTTCTCGCCGGTATCCAGATAGTAGATCGCGGAAGTCTGGCGGTTGATCGCCAGGGAGTTAAGATCGACCTTCGGTGCACCGTCCAGCATGCCCAGGAAGGCGCCAAAGCCAACTCCGATTCCTACGCACATGACAGCGAGCACACCAATACAGGCGATCCTGACGATCCACAGAATCACCTTCCGGTAGAGTTTATCGTTGTATCCGCCTCTCGTAAGGCGTTTATTAATATTATTCTGTCTGCTGAAATCCATAGCTCATCCTCTTATATCTCTATCTGTTTCAGCGTTCACACTTCCATCATGGACGCTGATAGTCATAGTTACATGACATTATATCAAAAAGATGCCCTAAGTTCAAGAAATAGATTTCTTGAAGAAGCGTAAAGGACCCGGGGCAGTTTTGGTTCCGACTTATGAGCTGAAAGCTCATCTGCGGAGGAATCAAAACTTTGCCCCGGGCCCTTAGCGTATTACGTCATCCATACTATTTTTTCACCTGGCGCTTCATCGGGACTTAACCCTTAACTGCACCGGCAGTCACGCCTTCCACGTAGTACTGCTGCAGGAACATGAACAATGTAACGATTGGGATCGCTACAATCACGCAGCCTGCCGCGAACTGGGTAAAGAGGTTGGTGTCGGGATGCGTACCGAACAGCATGGAGTACAGACCAACGGAAACTGTCCAGTACTGTGCATTATCGGCACCGATGATGAC
>JAFOIR010000418.1 GCA_017420625.1 Bacillota bacterium | reverse complement strand
CGAGCTTCACATTCCCCAGGTAGTCGCGGTGCCACATGGTCAGCCATTGGCCGAGGGTCAGGCCGCTGTCCTCTCTGAAATCACCATGGTCGATGGTGACGGAGACTTCGGTCAGCTTCTTCCGGACTTCCGCCTGGGTTCGTCCATAGACCGAATGCCGTTTTCCATCGGCACAGTATCGGGCTTCCCAGCTTCCGTCAGCCCGTTTTCTGATGGTTCCTTCGCCGTTAGCACGCTTTCTTGCCATTGTTTTCTCCTTTCGACAGCCAATCCAGGAGAGCCTGACGGGCGATCACGATCTTTTTGCCAGCATGGATGCTCGGAATCTGATTCTCCCGAATAAGTTGGTACATCGTTGGCCTGCTGATACCGATCAGCTCCGCTGCTTCCCGGACGGACAATGTCATCTTCGTGCCCGGCGATGATTGCTGAGGTATGCTGTTGTCAAGGTGCTCTGGCTCCTGCAGAGCCGCGGTGCTGTCCAGCATGCGGAGAACCTCGTCCACAACCTGGTGTACCTGCTCTTCAGTATATAGCCTGTTTCTCATCATGGCAATATCCTTTCATGCTTTAAAGTGATGTAAAGTTGTAAACTATCTCTTTCCCGAATGCTCCTGCCGTTTTGTTACCGGTTAGAATCCGATTTTTAACGGGGATGATTCATTCTTCATCTCCCGTCTGAACAAGCCACGAAAAGCCCTGCTCTGGAAGGCTTTCTGACAGGCTAACCGGTAACAAATTACGTGCGTTTCATTTGCTTTCGCTGATAGTAGCTGCGCTGTTTGACCCGGTTGCGGAGTCGCTCGTGAAGAGGTTTGCAGTGCGGGCAGTATCGCTGTCGACCGCTGTTGGGGATGAAAGCTCCTCCGCACCAGGCGCAGGTTCTTTCATTCGGCCGGGTCACATCTTCTTCCCGAAGCAGTTCTGTCCAGATGATCCGATTCAATTCCGGATTGATGGGCAGCACGCATTCCAGAAAATAATCGCAGTCAATAGCGCCGTCGTGAATCGTCGGATAGCGGGGATTGATGATGGTGCACTCTCCATCCTCAATACATTTCCCACCGATGTAATTGCAGCATTCTCCATGCGCCAGAGTTCTGACATTCCGGATTAACATGTTGTTCATTCTTTTGGACTCTCCTCGTTTACATTCATCTTCCATCATGATCTGGCTGTGTGTCCGATTACACAGTCAGGAACAGTTGCGGCGCTGCTCTGCGTTCGGATCATGCTTCGCGGCTGCATGACGCAGAGCAGTGTGTATCTGAACGCACAGGATAGCTTTTCCTGTACGGGAAGTCATAGAGGCAATTCGTATGACTTTGGCTTCCGCTGACAGCATATCACATGGTTTCCAAAATCGTTTTCATGTTTTGAAAACTTCAGAAAGCGTTGCAGCTTAAGGCTTTGTTGGCATTTTTGCGTCTGGCTAAATTTCTAAAATGACGGTTTTACTGGGGTTCCCGGGCCAAAAGTTTTCACGAAATGAAATTTATTTTTTCAGAAGACCGTCTTCATGCTCTCCTGAAAACAGCCCCGGAGAATAGTAGCAAGCAATGCAAATCTGCTAGATTTTGCAAAAAGCTTGTTGGTAGGCTCCGCCCCCAAGCCCCTGATCTGCCAGCGCAAGCGCTGTGGTTGTGCAGGTTCCCTGCGCTTTGTCCCGTCCCAGATATCATGAAATAACGTGATTGCTTCCGCTGGATCGGAGCAAAATTGCCGTGTAAGGAAAGCCATTATCACTCGTAAAGTACCTCCAACCGTTCATAGATTTGTCTTATCAATTGAGTAATCTCCTCCTGCTTTTCCAGGATCTCATCGATTTCTGTTTCATAGATACTTCCATGTTCGTTCATTCGCTTGGCAATCTGATTTACGTTATTTGAAAGAATACTCATCTGCCGAGAGGCTTCCCGAAGCTCAGGCAGGTCAAGCCGCAATAGATAACCATTCAGCACCATCGCGCGAAAGAATCCTGATTTGTTTTTGACGCCGGCATTTTTCATTTTCTGCTGAATGATAGCGGCCTGTTCTGGAGTGGTATCGAAACTGAAGTGAACAGTGTGGTTTTGCATTTCGCTCATGTGTATCTTCCTTTCTGAATCCAATAAACTCAGGTGCATTGTTTCATTGCTGTTGTTTGGTTCGGGCTTATTTTTCACTGCTGCCTCTGGCAAGAAACCTTGTTTGGCTCACTGCCGGTCCTTTCGGCGCTCCCTTCCGAAGAGGAAGATCATGGCGGTTTGGACAGATCTGGAAACGTGGCCCTGATTGTCAAGGTGCGCTTCGTTGGCGATGCCAACGACTAATGACGGGAATGGCTCAGCTCTTTCGTCTTGGTTAATTGCTTACCACGATTCCCATTGTTCTTCATTATCTGAAACCTGGGGAATCGAGGTTGCATCCACATAGTTCCGCCATGGTTCCCGCTGCAGCCATTTCACAATGCCGGGGACATACTGACCATTCGCTGTCAGCCAATCCACGGTTTGTTTTTCCGCTTCCAGGGCGGACAGGATAGCTTCAATCGTCGCGCCGTCATTCAGTGCCTTCTCCACCAGCACTGCTGCAGCCTCACGGTTTGTCCGCCTGTTCTGCGGATAAGCAAGCCATATCTCTGAAAAACGATCCGGTTCAGTCTTCGTCCCATACCCTAAAGAAGAATATATATTCTTTTTATATGGGTTAGGTCTTGCCAGCGTACCGGTTTGGGCGGAACCGGTCTGATTCCGAGGATCAGTTGGTATCACAGTGATACCGGTTTCCTGATAACTGGTATCATCCTGATACCATGCCTGACTGGCATCCAAAGGGGAACCGGTACAATCCTGAGCATCCCATGCCTCTGCGCTGGCTCCATCATGGATACAGGTCGCTCCAGCTTCTGGTCCATTTTTCACACCGGCAGGATCGGGCCAATTCACCACATGCAGCATCGTTCCCACGTTAGGGATCGACCGGATTGTTACCATGCCCTGTGCTTCCAGCATCCGCATTCTGCGGCGCAGCTTGTCCCTGGACCAACAGAGTGCTTTTGCCGTTTTCCGTTCTGACAGGGGCATGTCGCCCGGCTGAAGCTGCAGCCCGCGCCAACAATACTGATTGTGGCTCGCCATGGCCAGGCAGTGAAGATACAACTTCACAGCTCCATCGTCAGCCCATATCGGGCTTCTCATGAGCTGCCGGATTGCATCTGCGTTTCGTCTCGTGTTCATCATCGTTTCCATCCTTTCTTTTCTCTGGTGTTATCCCCGCCACCCCCCTATATGGGGAATAAGGCGCAAAGTGACACCGGTCATCGGAAATAATCTTTGCAGTCCGCTTCATCTCGCTTTCTTCTGATGCATATCATCGTTCATTCAAGATCACCTCTAAGCACCCATAAATGGCAAAATAACATCGATTTTGGAAACACCTGCAGAAATTTTTTTCGGGATTGAAGCCCATGCCATGCATTTTCCAGCTACCTCCCACCCTTCAATGTAAAAATCAAGGCTAAGTGACACCGGCTTTAGAAAATTTTCTGAGCAGTACGCTTATCGCATTTCCACTGAATGGCGTTCATCGGCAGCCATGCTGGTTTACCTCCTCATATCTACATGGCGAAAATCATCGTTTTTGGAAACACTTGCATGAGATTTCGGGGTATTTTTTCTTTGATACATCCAAGACCATTGCTGGAAGCTCATAACGACCACAAAGGCCTCCGAAGAGGCGCATAGAAAAAGGGACGGTCCGGCAGCCAGCGCCAAGAGCGTCCCCAGTCTTTTCAGCCTGTCATTTACGTGTAAAGACATGGTTATTTGTGATATACTAAAACTGATTTCTATTCCGAAAGGCTTGGAAAGAAATCAGCTGCATGCAAGAAAATGTAGACATGCTTCGTCTTTATAGTGGAGGTCAAACACCGATTACTGACAAATGAATGAAGGAAAGAAGGACAGTTGCATTGAAAAAGGTGTCATGTTGGTTTCTGACGTTTTTACTGATTCTTTTGGGTATATCAACCTGCAATGTATATGCGGAAGAATGGGAAACATTTGTGAAGAGGCACGCCGAAGAGATTGTTAAAGAGAGATTCAATGCAGACTACGGAGCTGCAGACTTCTGGGAAGAATTGGTTGATGCCAATGGTCCGTTTCGTTTCTGGACTGTCGAACAAAAAAACTGGTACAGCGGTCTGCTGCCATATTTGATCGAAGCAGAGGAACAAAGAATCCAAACATATCATCCAGATTGGATTGCGTCTGTTCCCTTTGCAGATCAGATTCTTTCCTGGAAATACGGCGTTAGAGAACCGGGAATGATTGAGGAAGATGAAGCCAGACAAATGGCGCTTGACTTCCTGATGTCATCGTAT
>JAFOIR010000417.1 GCA_017420625.1 Bacillota bacterium | reverse complement strand
GGCCGGAAGAGCGATCCGCTTCACACAGACAACTGTAAAGAATCTGGAACAGGATAAAGCAGGCAGGCGGGATATTTCCGACCGGAATAAGCATTCAGAATATTATGCGCTGACAGAATCAGGCAGCAATCTATCCAGTATGGATCTGGATAAGATGACGCCGAAACAGATTCTCGATAAAATGAAAGAGGCCAAGGCTGCCGCAGATCAGTATGTCGCCACACATGCAGGAATTACCAACTTTACCAAAGGATGGAGTTCAGAAGCAAGAAAACGAATTGAGCATGCCAGAGCGAACAGTGAATTGCTGGACAAGCAGATCAAAGCCCTGGAGCCGACTGCCAATGCATTAACCGCAAAGCTGGGAGAGGGAAAGACACTGGAAGCAAAGAATACAGAGCTGGAAGCGGAAAAGACAGCTTACCGTGCAGCAGCAGCTGAAAAGAAGCGGGAAGTCCTTCAGGATAAGGATATTAAGATTGGCAACAGGATCAATCGATATCAAAAAGAATATGCCGAACATGTGAAAAACAGAGAGAAAGGCGAAAACGGAACGATTCTTGAAAGTGCCTGTTATGCAGCTGACAACAGCCTTCAAAAACTGCAGAAGGTATGCAATCGTAAGGAACCTTTTACAGAAGAGCAGAAGGAACAGATTTACAAGCATATCGGCCGGGTGATCGCCTATGATACACGACCTTTTAGCGAAAATAGGGACATGACAAACAGGGAGTATAAAAAATTTATCGGAGATTTCGGACAGCAGCCGGAATTTAAGGAAGCACTGAAACGGACAATGGGAGAACTGACGCCGAAGAATCTGAAAAAATTCTGTGCCGATCCCAATATGTCGAAGCAATTCTCCAATCATTTTGCGAATGTGAAAAAAGAAATAGTCGATACAAAAGTCGATGAAAAAGGAAACATCCAGATCCAGAAAAACAATCAGAAGAATATGGAGAATAACAATCAGAAATCTGAAAAACCGAAGGAATTCGTACAGAGCAAGTGATTTAAGTCCAAACATACCTTCCCGCTTTTGTGGCGGGAAGGTATTGTTTTATGACAAGGTCTGCGATAAAATAATAATATCCCTTTACTGAAGAAAGGAAACTGAAAACATGAAAGTAGTACTGGACCATCTGACCAAAAGATTCCCCAGCAGGGATAAGAATGGCAGCGATGTCATCGCTGTAAACGATTTTGATTTTGAAATTCCCGACGGAAAGCTGATCGGCCTTCTGGGTCCTTCCGGCTGCGGCAAATCCACGACGCTGAATCTGATCTGCGGACTGGAATCACCGACAGAAGGAAAGATCTGGTTCGGGGAGGATGATGTAACCAAACTGCCTCCTGAGCACCGCGGAGTAGGAATGGTTTTCCAGAACTATGCACTTTATCCGCATCTGACCGTTAGAAAGAACATCATGTTTCCGCTGCAGAACCTGAAGGGAGCTGACAAGCTCTCCAAAGAGGAGATGGAAGCACGTGTCATGAAAGCCGCCAAACTCGTTCAGATCGAACAGCTCCTGGACAGAAAGCCCAGCGAAATGTCCGGCGGTCAGCAGCAACGTGTGGCGATCGCCAGAGCCCTGGTCAAGACTCCGCGTGTTCTGCTGCTTGATGAGCCACTTTCCAACCTGGATGCCAGACTTCGTCTGCAGACCCGTGAGGAGATCAGCCGGATCCAGAAAGAGACTGGCGTTACGACGATCTTTGTTACGCACGATCAGGAAGAGGCGATGAGCATTTCCGATATGATCGTGGTCATGAAGGACGGAATCCTCCAGCAGATTGGGAAACCGCAGGAAGTCTATGACGACCCGGCCAATCTGTTCGTCGCCAAGTTCCTCGGCACGCCTCCGATCAATGTTTTTGAAGGGGCTGTCAAAGACGGCATCATTATGATCGGTGATCAGAAGATCCTTGAAGTGGGCGGCGTTCCGGATAAAGCAGTCTGGGTAGGCATTCGTCCGGAAGGTTTCGTCCTGGATGAGAACGGCCCGCTGACCTGTGATCTGGAAAGAGTAGAGGTCATGGGAAGAGATACGAGTGTCGTTGCCCGGCATGTGAAGCTGGCCGGTGAGACGATCCGTGCCATCATCCCGGCGGAGAACAAGGTAGATACTTCGAAAAAGACAGTTTCCTTCCGCGTCAAGTCTTTCAAGGTCCATCTGTTTGACCGTGAGAGTGAAGAACGCATTTATTTCGAAGAAAAGTAAGGCAGGGCAGAGATGAAAAACAACAACCTGAAGGGGTGGCTGTATCTGCTGCCCGCGATCCTCTTTCTGGGGATCTTCATGGTCTACCCGCTGATCGACGTGGTAGTCTATTCCTTTGAGGAAGGCTACAATTTCGCTTCGCAGACCTATCGCGGTGTAGGCGCCTATAACTTCTCCTACGTTCTGCACGATCCTTTCTTCCTGCAGGCGGTGAAGAATACGTTTATTCTGGTTATTATCACGGTTCCGCTTTCAACGGGCATTGCGCTTCTGATCTCGCTGGCACTTTCTTCGATCAAGCCACTCAAGGAACTGTTCCAGACAGTTTTCTTCCTGCCCTATGTCACGAACACGCTGGCTGTTGGTCTGGTCTTCATGGTTCTTTTCAAGAAGACCGCTTATTCCGATGGTATGATCAACCTGCTGATCCAGGCGTTCGGCGGATCGAGCGTAGACTTTATCGACGGTCCCTACTGGGCCAAGATGCTGGTGACCTGTCTTTATACGATCTGGGTCGTTATGCCTTTCAAGATCCTGATCCTGACTTCCGCACTGGCATCTGTCAATCAGCAGTACTACAATGCAGCCAAGGTCGACGGTACATCCAAGTTCCGTATCTTCACCCGGATCACGCTTCCCATGATCAGCCCGATGATCTTTTATCTGATCATTACCGGTTTTATCGGTGCCTTCAAAGCCTACTCGGATGAGGTCGCACTTTTTGGTACGAATCTGAACGCAGCCGGCATGAATACGATCGTCGGTTACGTCTACGATATGCTCTATGGTGATTCCGGCGGTTATCCGTCCTATGCGTCGGCAGCTGCACTCATTCTGTTTGCCATTGTCCTGACCATCACAGTGATCAACTTGATGATCCGGGGCAAGAGCAATGCGGCGTAAAGACTGAGAAGGAAAGGAGAAAAATCATGAGTCAAGTGAATGATCAAAAGACCCTGGACCAGATCAGCCGCGCCGCCAAAACGAGAAGAACCGTTCTGAATGTCGTCATCTATGTCTTTCTCGGCATATGGGGACTGATCGTTCTGTTCCCGTTCTACTGGATGCTGCTGACCTCTCTGAAGAGCTACAGTTCCTACAATGCGGAATATATTCCGAAATTCTTTACTTTATCTCCGACCCTGCAGAACTATTTCGATGCGTTTACTACTGTCGATCTGGGCCGGTATTTCCTGAATACTATCATCTTCACGGTGGCTACGACAGCGCTGATGGTAGTCGTCATCACCCTGGCCGCCTTTGCCTTTGCGAGGCTTGAATTCAAAGGCAAAAATGCTGCCTTCGGCATCTTCCTTTCTCTGATGATGATCCCGACAGAACTGGTTGTCATTACGAACTTCGTTACGATCACCAACTGGGATATGCGCAATACCTTCTGGGGCCTGATCCTGCCGTCCGTTACGTCAGTCTTCTATATTTACCTGCTGAAGGAAAACTTTGAGCAGATCCCGGATGAGTTATATAAAGCGGCCAAGGTCGACGGAACCTCCGACATGAAATATCTGCTCAAGGTTATGATCCCGATCTGCAAACCAACGATGGTCACGATCGTGATCCTGAAGGTCATCGAGTGCTGGAACAGCTACGTGTGGCCGCGCCTGATCACCGATGATGCCAGATACTTCCTGGTATCCAACGGTATCCAGGAGATCCGTGAGAACGGTTTCGGCCGTGAGAACATCCCGGCTATGATGGCCGCCGTCATGGTGATTTCCATTCCTCTGATCATACTGTTCCTGATCTTCCACAAGAAGATCATGGAAGGCGTCAGCCGCGGAGGTACCAAAGGATGAAGAAACTTCTGTCTTTGTGTATGATCGGCGTTTTGCTTGCGCTGATGCTGACCGGCTGTCACGGTTCCAAGGGAATCCCGGAATTCGAAGTTCCGGAGAGCTTCGATACGACGAAAAACTATGAGATCACGTTCTGGGCTAAGAACGATACCAATAAGACCCAGACTGATATCTACCATCGGGCAATTGAAGATTTCCAGAAGCTCTATCCGAATATCAAGGTCAATATGAGGCTTTATACGGACTACGGCCGGATCTACAATGATGTGATCACCAATATTTCCACCAACACGACACCGAACGTATGTATCACCTATCCGGACCACATTGCGACCTACATGACCGGTGCCGGAACTGTCGTTTCGCTCGATAAGCTCATGGACGATCCGAAGTATGGACTCGGCGGATCGGAGCTTCTTTATGACGGACCCACCAGAAGCGAGATCATTCCGCAGTTCCTGAAGGAATGTACGATTGGGGAAGAAACTTATGCGATCCCCTACATGCGTTCTACGGAGGCGCTTTATATCAACAAGACGTTTGTTGAAAAACTTGGGTATGAGATTCCGGATATCGTGACCTGGGACTGGATCTGGGAAGTGTCGGAAAAGGCAACAGAAAAGGATGCGAGCGGAACCTTTACGCTGAATGGTCAGAAGGTCATGCTTCCCTTCATCTACAAGTCGACCGACAACATGATGATCCAGATGCTGAAACAGAAGGGCGCCGGATATTCGACGCCGGAAGGGCAGATCGAGATCTTCAACGATACGACCAAAGAACTGCTCCTGGAGATCCGGGAACATGCGACCACCGGAGCTTTCTCCACTTTCAAAATCAGTTCTTATCCGGCGAACTTCCTGAATGCCGGTCAGTGTCTGTTTGCCGTTGATTCCACTGCCGGAGCCACCTGGATGGGTTCCAAGGCACCGCTCATTGATATCGCACCGGAAAATCTGGTCGAGTTCGAAACGGAAGTCCGGCCGGTCCCGCAGTTTGATCCGGCGAATCCCCAGATGATCTCTCAGGGACCTTCGATCTGTATCTTCAATAAAGCCGATTCCGGTGAAGTGCTGGCTTCCTGGCTCTTCGCACAGTATCTCTTAACGAACGATGTTCAGATCGCTTATTCCG
>JAFOIR010000416.1 GCA_017420625.1 Bacillota bacterium | reverse complement strand
TTTATTATATCATATCTCGGGAAAGCAGGCAAGAGAAAACTACATTATTGTCGTTATTGAGTTTAAACTGAAGGCCGTCATTCATCCCCCACCTGTAGAAGAAGGGGTATTCTGACGGGTTTCGATAAATCAACCGTACGAACTATCTTATCCACAGATTGGAAAGGATAGTCTGTCAGGAAAACTTCACGCCCAGATGACTCTTTTATTCATTGAAATCTTTGGATGAGATATAAGCCAGGATTTGCTCAGCACACCCAGTGATTGGGAGAGATTGTTCGTTAAGTAGATCCACGGCCCAGAAAATCAAAAAAGTACTGGGCGGCGACATGAAAAAATATCGAATCCGCCCCAACGACTTAGGGCGGATTCAGAAAAAACTGATTATATACTCATTTTTCATACATGAAGGGGTTGTAGTTTTGCTGCAACCCCCTTTCATGTTCAGGCAGAATCATTTACCGCTTTTCTGGCTTTCAGCCGCAGGCTTCTTCAGTATGGAAACATATACCGCGATCAGCAGCATCAGAATGCAGCAAACGGTCACGAAAAGGAAGGCCGAGTGAAGCCCTGCGATGGGCGTAGCACCGGAGGAAAGAAGTCCCGCACAAAGGGCAGCACCAATGGAACCGGCAACGGTTCGAAGAGAAGTCAGCAGTGCAGAAGCATCGGAGACTTTGCTCTTTGTCACAAAGCTGGTACCCCAGGTGAGCAGCGGCATCATCAGACCACCAATGCCCAGGCAGCGCAGCGCATTCAGAAGGATTAGGACCCAGAGAGCGCTGTTAGCCTGGATCATGCACATGCAGGCATTGCTGATCAGCAGAAGAATGGACTCCACCAGGAAGATCTTCTTGATGCCAAAACGATCATACAGCTTGCCGGCAAAAGGACTGACAATGGCCGTGACCAGTGAGCCGGGCAGTGTCACCAGTCCGGAAACGGTGGCGCTTTTTCCCTGGATCTGCTGGATCAGCAGCGGGAAGAGGATCGTTCCACCCATCAGCGCAAGGTAAAGCAGCATACTGGCGATCACACTTAACGCGTATTCCTTCTTCCGGAGAATAGCTACATCCAGGAACGGCTGTTCCTGATGAAGCTGCCGCAGGACGAAAAGCACACCGCCCGCCAGACCGATCACCAGCGGCAGTCCGGCAGCAAGACTGAAAAGACCGGCTTTTGTGATATTGCCGATACCCAGGGTAATGCCGCCAAAAGCAGCGATACTCAAAACGAAGGACATGGTATCGAAGGTGACAGGCTGCAGCTCCAGAATATCCGTCATGACGAAGAACGCCATTACAAGCGCACCGATCATGATCGCCATGGTGAAAATAAAGATGTACTGCCAGCCGATAGAATCCACGATAATGCCGGCAAGCGTCGGAGCGATGATCGGAGCTGCGCTGGCGGCCATGCCGTACCAGCCCATCATGGTTCCCTTCTGCTCCTTCGGATAGATCGTCAGGATGATGACCTGGGTCATGGCGAAGATCAGTCCGTTTCCGCAGGCCTGCAGAATACGTCCGATCATCATGATGGCAAAGGAACCGGGGATGATACTGAGTACTTCACCTACGATAAAGCTCACGATACCGATCAGATAAAGCCGTTTCGTAGGGATCTTCTTGACCAGGAAGGCACTGAGCGGCATCACGATGCCCATGACCAGCGAATAACCGGAAGTCATCCACTGCCCGGTGGCAATATCCACCCCAAAGGACTTGGAGATCGCCGGCAGGGCGGTCGTCATCGCTGTTGATAAAAGGGAACTGACGATACCTGCGATCATCAGGTTGATAAAGACTAATCCTCGTTTACGCGCACTCATTTTTTTCACCCTCCACAATTTTCTTCAGTATTCTCTCCAACTCGGCAAGCTCGTCTTCACTCAGATGATCCAGCCAGACAGTCCGCTGTGCAGCTTTTTCGCGGCGAAGCCGGACGGCTTCTTCATGGCCTTTAACGGACAGGTCTACAATAAACGTTCTTTTATCTTCTTCAGAAGGACGACGAATGATCAGATCCTTCTTTTCCAGACGACTGATCGTTTCACTGAGGGAGGTAGCCCTGATCCCCAGAATATCAGAAAGACGGCGCTGGCTAATGGCACCGCTTTGCTCCAGCGTTAAAAGACAACGGTTCTGACCGCTATCGGATGACAGACTGTTCTGATCCCGATAGGATTCCCTGGCCAGATTGACCACATCTGCCAGCAATCCTGCAACTTCGATTCGTCCCATGACAAAACTTCCTTTTATGTTAATTTAAGAGGTACCTCTTAATTGTATTATAAACCTCCTTTTTCGCATTGTCAATCCGATTGGTTCTTTTTTTGCAGAAAAAAAGTGACGGTATGCCGTAATTATGTCAGTTCAGAGTTTTGTATTGATTTTTACTGCGGTTCTTTGTAGCTTTTTTCATTCAATCATACTAAAGGAGAAAGCAAAATGGGAGATTATGGCGTATCGAATAGACCAATAATACCTATGGCCGACACGCTGGGGCAGGCCAATAGAAGAAATAAAGAAAATCCTTTGTATGAAATTGTCATAATCATGGCATAATACGGCAGTTGTTTTCAAGCCGCAAGCGCTGTATAATGAGAAAAATGACCGAAGGAGGTAAGTATGCCGCTCAGTGAAACCCGCAGAAAAGCGCTTGATGAGCTGTGCCTGTCCCTCATACGGGAACTGGTAATACTGCTTCACCGGATCCAGACCGGACATCCCGGCGGATCTCTTTCCGCCACAGAAATCATCACGACGCTTTATCAGGAAAAAATGCATCTGCCGGCTCCGGATGATCCGGACCGGGATCGCTTTGTGCTCTCCAAAGGGCATGCGGTTCCCATGCTGTATCTCAATCTGGCGGAAAAGGGCTTTATCCCGAAAGAAGAACTGGTAACACTCCGCC
>JAFOIR010000415.1 GCA_017420625.1 Bacillota bacterium | reverse complement strand
TTTTCCACTTCCTGGTAGGTCAGGAAAAGGAAGAAAACGATCACAGAAAGGAAGAACACCACGTGGCTGAGTTCAAAGACACCGGTAAAGATGTCGCCGAAGCGTTCAAACACGGAGAACTCCTTCATGATGTTGACCAGAAGTCCGTCGAAAGCCGTCGGAACGATAAAGAACGTCACGAGCAGAGCAAGCAGACTGACGACGCCCACGATGCCGGTGATGATCACCTCGTGGATCGCCCGGTAGATCAGGAACAGAACGATGACCAGCGCGACGATCAGAGCACCGAGCGAGAAATAACGGGAGCTCGGGAATACGTTGTACAGTCCGTTGGAAAGGTTCATCAGCATGAAGAGCACGATCGTAATGACAGCAGCGATCAGCTGATTTTCTGTCAGGGACGAGATGAACATACCGATGGCGATAAATGAGGTACCCAGCAGGAAGAACGCAAGATAGCCGCCGAAGGTAAAAGCGGAATTCATCACGCCCTTGAAGTGAACGAGCGTCACCAGCGGCTGAATGAGCGTTAAAAGGATCACGATCAGGAAAACAGCTTCCGCTGCCAGGAATTTACCCAGCACGATGCCGGAAGTCTTGACCGGACTCGTGAGCAGGATCTGATCGGTCTTGGTCTTCATCTCCTCCGACATGATCCGCATGGTCAGGATGGGGAAGATGAACATGATCAGACCGACGCTGGCGTCGAGGACGTAGTAGTAGTCCGCGAACTGATAGTACATAGTATAGACGATATAGTAGAAACTGATGACCAGGAACATCATACCGATGAACACATACCCGATGGGGTTGCGGAAATAGCTTCGCAGTTCTTTCAAAAATACAGCGCTCATCTGCGTCTCGCCTCCCTTTCTCCGGTAACCTGCAGGAAGATATCCTCCAGGTTGATCTCATCGGTCCTCATCATATAGATGGGATAATCTTCCCTTGCGCAGAAGCGGAAGATCTCTCCCCTCACATCGGTTTCATCATCTGTTTCCACACGGATATCGACAGTCCCCTCTTCCCTGATCCTGACGATCTCGGCGGAGACGACTCCGTCTATATCCTGAATGCCCTGCAGAATAGCATTCTTCGGTCCCTTGATCCTCAGTTCCAGCTTGTTGATCTGCAGAATATTCCGGGACAGCGCTTCGGGCGTATCGATGGCAACGATACGGCCGTGATTGATGATGACCAGCTTGTCGCAGACCGCCTGCACTTCCTGCAGAATATGGGAGCTTAATAGAATCGTATGCTTCTTGCTGAGATTTTTAATAAGGTCTCTCACTTCGATGATCTGCTTGGGATCGAGACCGACGGTCGGCTCGTCCAGGATCAGAACTTCCGGGTTGCCCACAAGAGCCTGGGCCAGACCTACTCTCTGGCGATAACCTTTGGAAAGATTGCGGATCAGCCGTTTTCTGACATCCGAAATTCTGGCAAGCTTACAGACCTGCTCGATCGTATCCGGCTTGTTGGCAGCCGGAACCGATTTCAGATCACAGGCAAAATCCAGATATTCCTGTACGGTCATATCAACATACAGCAGCGGGACCTCGGGCAGATACCCGATTTTTCTCTTGGCTTCGATGGGATTTTCCAGTACATCCACACCGCCTACCGTTACTTCTCCTTCAGTGGAGCTTAAATACCCGGTGATGATATTCATTGTCGTGGATTTACCGGCGCCGTTCGGGCCAAGGAATCCGACGATCTCACCATCTTCTACGGTAAAGGAAATATCATCCAGTGCCAGATGATCTCCATATCGTTTGGTCAGATGTTTCACTTCGATCACAGTGAAAAACCTCCTGTTATACAAAATACTCGACTATTATATCTGCTCTATATGAACAAAGTGTGAACGAATTATGAATCCATATAAAAATGTACGCCCCAGACGGACAAGCCCTTGGGGCAAGCCCTTGGGGCAAGCCCTTGGGGCATAGAAAAACACCGGGGACGGGTCCCCGGTGCGATCTTTTCCGGTCGAGAGGTGCTTAGTGGAACATAGCTTTTGCATTTTCGTAGTAAACACGCCTGATCAGCTTTTCAGCCGCTTCCTGTGAAAGGAAGGTGCCGTCCTCAAGCTTGGCCCCTACCCAGCTGGCAAAGATCCGGCGGAAATAGTCGTGTCTCGCGTAGGAAAGGAAGCTGCGGCTGTCGGTGAGCATGCCGCGGAATGCTGCGATATTGCTGTTCTCGCCGAAACGATCCAGAAGCTCCATAATGCCGCGCTCGTGATCGTTGAACCACCAGGCAGCACCCATATGTACGCCGCGGAAGGAAGTGCAGGCTGTTGTATAGGCCTCGTAGCAATCCGGATTGTTGGTGTAAACGAGCGTCTTGGGCAGCTTTCCGGCCTGATCCGCTGTATCCAGGAACGCGATCAGATCTTCGACCGGTGCGCTGGAGCTGATGGAATCTCCGCCGACGTCTGCTCCCAGCATCTTGTAAAGTGCGGTGGAATCATTTCGTTTGGCATTCAAGTGAAGCTGCATCGTAATGTCATGCTTCTTATACTCTCCGGCCAAAAATACATACATGTCGAAGAGGAAATTGCGGAAGTTCGCCTTGCTCACCTTGTGACCGGCCAGTGCCTTCCTGAACGCATGCTCGGCTTCATGTTCACTGCTCTTCTTGGGGAAGAATTCGATTCCAACGTCCGAGACGCCGCACCCCATGTCGGCAAAGAAGCTGAGTCTGGCGGAAAGCACTTCCTTCAGATCTTCCAGGGTATGGATCGTGATGCCGGCGGATTTTCCGAGGCGCTCGATATATTCCGGATAATCATCTGCCCAGAGGGAAAGAGCCTTGTCGGGTCTGAAGGACGGAGCGACCTTCACCGGGAAGGATGCATCTTCACGGATCTTCTGATGCCATTCCAGAGAATCAGCCGGATCATCGGTGGTCGCAACGATCTCCACGTTGCTGGAAACGATCAGTTTCCGGGGCGACATGCCGGTGTCACGGATAAACTTGTTGGCACGGTCAAAGATCTCATCGGCGTTATCAGCCGTCAGCGCATCTTCGATCTCGAAATACTGAGAAAGCTCCATATGGGACCAGACATAGAGCGGGCTTCCCGCTGCCATCTCCAGTGCTTTCGCATAGGCACGGAATTTTTCCCGGTCGAGTTTTTCCTTGTCCTCAGGTTTTTCCGCTTTTGCAGTGATGAATTCTTCCGGAATACCGAAAGCCCGCATCACGCGCCATTTGTAGTGATCGCCTCCCAGCCAGATATCCGTGATGGTGCCGAATTCCTTGTCTTCATAGATCTCCCTGGGAGACAGATGACAGTGGTAATCGACGATCGGCAGTTCACTTGCCTTTTCATACAGTGCTTTGGCTGCTTCATTTCTCAGCAGAATGTCCTTTTTCATGGGATTCTCCTTTTCTTCTTTTCGCTTTATATTGACGAACATGAATTATCTTTTTTCTATCGGCTCATCCGGATCGTCCGCCCGATGATATTGTCAAGACGGTATACATCGAGGAGGGAGGGATCTTCTCTCTCCAAAGCGCGGATCAGCGGCATATACTCTTCCTCATAGATCTGCTCGGCCAGCGGGATCTCCTCCGCTGTTGCTGCCAGCATCATCCTTACATAGATCCGTGCGTAAAGGATCCATTTTCCAAGCAGTTTCCAGTGCCGGATCTGCTGAGGATTCAGCCTATCCGCAAAATCCTGCTGATAAGGAGAGGCGATCTTTTCAATCACATCGATCAGAGGATCGGCCTTTATAAGCCGGCTGTGATACTCCGGATCTTTTCTCGGAGTCTGGGTCATCACATAATTCGGATCAAAGCAGAAGGAAAGCTCATTCATCTTCACAAAGAGCTTTCTGCCTTCCTCTCCGTAACAGTCCTGATAGTAGGAAGTGGCCCATTCTTCAAAGGGGATCCCTGGATCCACCGCTGCCTGTGCGAGAATGAAGTTCGCAAGACCATTCGGGAACTGACTTCGAAGTTCCTGACAGCTGTTGTAACCGTTCAGTCCGAACTTTCTGTGATTCTTCATATCCCCGTCGATCGTTCGTGCGATCCGTACATAAGTCGGATCGCCGTAATGC
>JAFOIR010000051.1 GCA_017420625.1 Bacillota bacterium | reverse complement strand
GAATAATGAGCAAACCAAAGGCTCTCAACCTTGAAAAGTTGAGGGCTTTTGTTTTGCCCATCAGACAGAATCGGTGCGCAACGATTCTGTGAAAACCGAATAGGACGAAAGCCAAGACCTCGCTCTGGCTGGGTCGTATGAGGAAGCCGTTGAGACTTCGCTCCACCACTCATTTGCGGATGGCAGCGAAACGATCAGCGGCTATTTTTTGTGGAAGCGTCCGGTGAACGGTTCCGCAAAAACCGGAATGACTGAAACGAGCCGTCGGGCAAACGGCAAGATTCAGGAATGCCGGAGCAAGGGGTCAAGGGGAACGCGGTTCCCTTTGGCGGAGTTAAGAGGCGGCAGTCTCTTATCTGGGTGCTGGGGCGAAGCGTCCGGCGCGGGTCGAGGGCAAGGCCCCGCCCAGTTAAGTGATGGGAACCGTCACTTAGTACTGGGTATTACCTGCCGACACGGAGACCGATTTCGCTGTTTTTTGAGGCAGGGGAAAAACATGGTTTACCAAAAACGAAGAAAGGAGCGTGATGCTTATTGAAACTGACAAGGCACAATGGCCGAGCGGGAAAAAACGGAGCTTACAATCCGAAGCACAATGACCGCCAGTTCGATGTTGCCAACAGTGACCACATCGATCAGGAACGAGCGAAGCAGAACGTCTACTGGGACTGCTATCAGGGATATCGCTTTCCAACGGATCAGGCTCAGGAAGACCAGATCACTTATTCCTTCGAGCAGATCGAGCAGGCTTTTTATTCCGAGCGTTATGACGATTTCTGTGAAGCACAGCATGAGCGAAACCGTAAGACCGGACACACTGGCCGCGACCGATCAACGAAGGATCTCTGGGAAGACAAGAAGACCTGTCCGGAAGAATCGCTTATCCAGATCGGGACGATGGAGAAGTCAGTCTCTCCCGCTGTTCTGGCAGAGATCGCGGCTGAGTTCTTCGAAGAATTTGACCGCCGCTTCGGAAAGCACATCCACATCTTGGACTGGGCCTTGCATTTGGATGAAGCGACTCCGCACATCCATGAGCGGCATGTCTTTGATTGTGAAAACCGTTATGGTGAGATCGCGCCGCAACAGGAAAAAGCGCTGGAAGCTCTGGGGTTCGAAAGGCCGCATCCGGACCAGAAAGCGAGTAAGCTGAACAGCCGGAAGATTACTTTCGACGCCGCGTGCCGAGTGATGCTTTTCGATATCTGCGAAAGGCACGGTCTGCATCTGGACCGAGAACCGGAATATGGCGGAAGGGCCTATCTTGAAAAACAGGATTATATCCTGATGAAGCAAAAAGAAAAAATGGCGGTTCAGGATCAGCAGATCGAATCGAAGGAAGCGGAACTGGAGGCGATCACGATCCGAATCGAAGACACGGAAGCCTTTGTGGAAGAAGTAGCGGATGCCGCCTATGAGCAGGCGGTCGATGTCGTGACCAAGACGGTTCAGGAAGAGATCCGAAATGAAGACTTCGATCTTATCGAAGAACACAGAAGGATCATCCTGAATAACGTGGAACTATCTGACAGGGAACGGAACTTTGCCCACCGGATCTTCGCCGGACTTATGAACCGGTTCAAAGGAATGACTCAGCACATCTCTGAAAGAATGGCTGCGATTTTCCGGTCGCCGGAAAAGAAGGCCGAGATCAAAGAGCCGATCAAAGAATCAATCCGAGACAGGCTTGCGAGAAATCAGAAAAGGGCGGACGAGCTGAACGCCAGAAGGCGGACAGAACGAGGTATACCGCCGAAGAGAAAACAACGGAATATCGAACTTTGAGAAGCGTCTGTTTTTGATCAGTTTTACCGATGAAGACAGACGCTTTTTTCATTTCCGAAAAGAAAGAAGGTGATACCTTGGGGATCTATTCCCAGATCAAGGAACAGGTCAGCACCCGTGAGGTGGCTGAGCATTACGGATACAAAGTCAGCCGGAACGGCATGATGTGCTGTCCATTCCACAATGACCGGACTCCGAGCATGAAGGTCGACCAGAATTTCATCTGCTTCGGCTGTCAGGAGAAAGGAGACGTGATCGATTTCACGGCAAAGCTCTTTGGCCTGAGTCCTTATGATGCCGCCGGAAAGCTCATCGCGGATATGGGCCTAACGGTGACGAGCGACGACATACCGAAAGCTCCGCCTGGCACTCGCCAGAGAGCCAAGCGGGAGCGTCTGGAGAAAGAACAGTTCGAGCAGGCAGTGAGCCGGATCTACAACGTCTACTGCGATTATTTCCATCTTTTGAACGAGTGGGCCGAGGTCCATGCGCCGCGATCTCCTACCGAAGAGCTTCATCCGCTTTTCGTCGAGGCGATGCATCAGAGGGATTATGTGGAATACCTTCTGGATCTCCTACTCTACGGTTCAAAGGAAGACAAGGCATCCGTCGTGATCGAAAAAGGAAAGGGGGTGAACGATCTTGAAAGACGAATCCGAGAATTTAAGTCCGGCGACAGAGAACGCTCTTCACGCAGCGTTGTCGGAAGCATCGCCGGAGATGACGGTCGAGGATGTGAAGGAGCTTCTGGAAATGACCGAGAAAGGCCAGATCAAAAGCTGTTTCACAAACGCCGTAACGATCCTGTCCTATGATCCGCTCCTTCGGGACTCG
>JAFOIR010000050.1 GCA_017420625.1 Bacillota bacterium | reverse complement strand
GACCATCGTCGCAACGGTAGACGATGAAGGCCTTCCGGTGACTGCGGCTATCGATATGATGGATGCGGATGATAACGGCCTCTATTTCCTGACCGCAAGGGGCAAAAGCTTCTATGACAGATTGAAGAAGCGCGGATTCCTAGCACTTACAGCGCTCAAGGGAGAGAATACGATGACCAGCGTCGCGGTATCCGTTCGCGGAAAGGTCCGGGAACTCGGGTATGATAGGATCCCGGAGCTCTTTAACAAGAATCCTTACATGTATACGATCTATCCTACGGAAGAGTCTATGAAAGCGCTGACGGTCTTTCAGATCTATGAGGGAGGCGGCGAATGGTTCGATCTTTCAAAGAAACCGATCGAAAGGGCTTCCTTTACATTCGGAGGTGCAGGGGCTGAGCAGACCGGAAAAAAGCAGGAAGGATACTACATCACAGACGCCTGCATCGGCTGCGGAAGCTGCGCGGCAGTTTGTCCTCAGAGCTGCATTATTACGGACAGCGTGCCTCATGTGATCGAGCAGGAGCACTGCCTGCACTGCGGAAACTGCCTGGAGGCCTGCCCGGTGGGAGCTGTGGAAAGAAGGTAAATGCGATGAAAGAGATGACGCAGGAAGAGCGCCTTAACTATCTTGTGGAAGAATTCAAAGAAGATTCTGTCCGCTACAGGGATCTGGAGACCCCGGAGGATACGGAAGGAAAGAAGCGCATCCTTCGCTCACTCATGAACATCCGCATGCCGCGCCGTATGGACGCAGGGGTGATAGAAGTTCAGAATGATTATCTGAAGGAACGTATTCGGGAAAACGGAATTGCAGCGCTTTCTGATATTCCCACGATCGCTGACAAGGGCAGCACTCACGCTTTTGCAGATCATATTTCTATCTGGCAGGGCGATATCACGAGACTGGCAGTGGACGCCATAGTGAATGCAGCCAATTCACAGATGCTCGGGTGCTTCGTCCCAATGCACACCTGCATCGATAACTGCATCCATACCTTCGCAGGGATCCAGCTTCGGGCGGAGTGCAATCGTCAGATGAACCAACTCAGGGCAAAGTACGGCCCGGATTACGAACAGCCGACAGCGGTCCCGATGCTGACGGACGGCTACAATCTTCCGGCAAAGAAGGTCATCCATATCGTCGGACCGATCGTCGATGCCAGACTGACAAAAGCTCTGGAGCAGGATCTTGCGGACTGTTATAAAAACACGCTCGACCTGTGCCTGGAAAACGGATTGCACTCAGTTGCTTTCTGCTGCATCTCCACTGGTGTCTTCCGCTTCCCGAATAAAAGGGCAGCGGAGATCGCGGTTCAGACTGTGACGGAATGGCTTTCGGAGCATCCCGATGCCATGGAAAGAGCGATCTTCAATGTTTTCAAAGATGAGGACAAAACATATTATGAAACAGAATTACAATGAACTTCCGAACGGATATCTGGAATCCATCAACCGAGGGATCCTGGCGGTTCGTTCTTTTCAGGGCGGTATGAGCAGAGGAAAACTCTCCCGCGCAGAAGGCATCGCCAGGCTCAAAACAGAAATTGAAACGGTCGATGCCATTGTGATCGGGGCCGGAGCAGGGCTATCCACGGCAGCAGGTTTTATCTACAGCGGTGAACGGTTTGAGAAGTACTTTGGAGACTTTTCTAGAAGGTTCGGCATCCGGGATATGTATTCCGGCGGTTTCTATCCTTTCCCGGATGCAGAGACTCGCTGGGCCTGGTGGGCGAGGCATATCTATTACAACCGTTATGTCCCGGCTCCGAAGCCTGTCTATCAGAATCTCCTGTCGCTGGTCAAAGATAAAGATTATTTCGTCATCACAACGAACGTGGATCACCAGTTTCAGGCGGCAGGCTTTGATAAAAAGCGGCTTTTCTACACGCAGGGCGACTACGGTTTATTCCAGAGTGTAGATCCGAAGAACCGGAAAACCTATGACAACGAAGAATGGGTCATGAAGGCGATGGAAGCCCAGGGCTTCGTCAGAGATTCTGAAAATGTCTTTCAGCCTCCGAAGGATGGGACGCTTTTGATGCGGCTCCCGTCGGAGTTGATCCCAAAATGCCCGGATGACGGGTCAGATGTGGAGATGAATCTTCGATGTGATGATTCATTCGTCGAAGACGAAGGCTGGAAGAGAGCATCGGCAGCATACTCCGATTTCCTGAGAAGGCATGAGAAGCTGCATGTGCTTTATCTGGAGATCGGTATCGGCATGAATACGCCGGTTATCTGCAAATATCCTTTCTGGCAGATGACGAATGACAACCCGAAGGCAGTCTACGCCTGCCTCAATTATAACGAAGCCTATTGCCCCGTGCAGATTGAAAAACAATCTATCTGCGTCGATGGCGACAGTGCAGAAGTGATAGAGCAGCTTCTGTGAGAAGGTAAAAAATGAGAAAAGTAACCCGGAGCCAGATGTCGGTTTTGCCGATGTCCGGCTTCGGGCCTTTTTTGTTTTTAACCAGATGACCCAAAGGGAGTAATAAGCGTTTTGGAAAAACGCGCAGCTCACACGAAGTGTGATTCAAAGGGCTTGGGAATTCCCAACATGCAAGCGTCTGGACGAAAATAGCGTTCCAGACCCTGCTTGCCAAGTACTGAAGAAGATATTTAACCAAACTTGACGGTTACAGCCGTCAAGATTATTCGATTATCGGTCTTAATCGTTGAAAAAATGCGGAGTTTGTGATATGATACATAATGTTGAATTGTAACCTGATCATTTTTCAGGTTTTGCCTTGTAATAGGAGGAATGGCCATGGCAATCAGCTATGACAAGCTCTGGAATCTGGTTCGAAAAAACAAAATGAAAAAGGGCGACCTTGCCAAAGCGGCAGAAATCAGTGGATACACGATGGCGAAGCTGGGAAAAGACGAACCGGTACAGATGGAAGTTATGATGCGTCTATGCAAAGTGTTCCATTGTGATATTGGAGATTTAATGGAAATCATTGAGGAATAAAACCACTGTTCCAAGGATTCGAAAAGCATATCTCATTTCAAGAAAGAACAACCATTCTATATAACCAGGAGGAAATACCGCATGGAAAACTATATCGAGAAACTTGATGAGCTGATTGCACTGAAGAAGAATAAAGGTCACAAAATCACAAAAAAGGAAAGCGAGGAGTTTGTTTCTGCTTGGAGTGAACTGATTGCGGCTGAAGGCGGCTTCAGTGAAAAAGCTGAGCAGTACTTTTATGATGGCTTCATTTTTGCAGGAGCAAAACCATTTGTGAATTGGGTATTGCTTTCAGAAGATAAGTTTTCCGCGCTTGATGCACTTTTTAAGGGACGTGCTTTTGGAAAAGATACTGCTTCGACATTCAGGGTTCTGATCAGTACATTGGCTCAGCTTATGAAAGAGAAGACCGAGGACAAGAATCTGGTCTGCCCACTGATTAAGCGTATTCCCTCCTCCAGCAAAAACAAAGAGGGTAAAACCATCGGAGATGGACATCGGGTTGTTCTTAAATACTTTGTCAGCGAAATTGACGATACTTCGGTTTTACCTGTGCTTTCTGACTTGGATCTTAAACCGGTTTTCATCAACTCCTTCATTTCTTTATTTGATGAGCTTCTGAATAGACTTGATGCGAATGCCCTTTCCAAGAAGGACGTTCAGACTTTAGCCTCTATAAACCGCTGGCTTCACCCTGGTACAGTTGAAGGCAATCCCCTGAAAAATGATTCTGAAACGGAGCAAACGGGATCTGAAGGTCAAAACGATGGGGCTTCGTCTTCTGCTCAGCAGGAACAAACTCCTCCCCGCCACAATAAGAATCCCTATGATCAGCTTATCAGCATTTTGAACGAGGCGATTACCCTTTCTGGCAATTTGCGCAATACATCAAAAAGCTCAGAACGGAAATTTGTTGCTCTTCAAGACACTATTGCCAGCCTTCAGAGAGAAGTTGAAACTCTTAATGCACAACTCAAAGCTGCGAGGCAAAGAGAATCTGCTCTGGAAGAACAACTGGCTGATCGTAGCAGCCAAATAGCGTGCTTGAATCTGAAAGCGAAATCTCTGGAGGAGACAATACAGAAAATGTCCTCAGAGATAGAAGCAAAAGATCAGGAGATTAGTCAGAGAACTCAGATGATCGAGGCACTAAGCCGGGATCGAGCAAAACAATCTGATGAACAAATGCATCGTCTTGCCTCGAAACTGAAAGTTGAGTACAGAGACTTCAGAGATGCGGAAACACTGGAAATGGATTGTGACTTAGGCGAAAACATGAGAGAACAGCTGAAAAATGTTTTCTCCATTCTGACTAAAGCAGGGATAACGTTAGACTGAGGTGTGAGCGATGGCTGCTAATCTGAACAATTATTTTGGCATTGATTTCGGTACAACCAGCAGTGCTGTTGTTGGATATATGGTCATGGACCACAAGCCGGAACAGTTTCTTTACGGTGACGACGAAGGCAGACCGATTCCTTCGGTTGTTGCTATCAACAAAACGAGCGGAGAAATAATAACTGGAAGAGAAGCTTGGGACAGGAAGATGGAATTAAGCGAAACCTGCGTGTATTTCTCTTCCATAAAAAGTGTCCTTGATCAAGATTTCCGAATTGCAATTGCTGGTCATGAATGGACAACCGTTGATATTGCTGCGGAATTATTCAAAGCCCTTAAGGCCAGCGTACAAGAGAGGACCGGGAATGAACTTTCGATGGCCACTATCGCCATTCCTATAGGGTTCAGTCCTGAGAAGAGAGATCGCTTAAGAGAAGCTGCTGGGAAGGCCGGCATTACCATCACTTCTTTCATCAGTGAACCTACTGCCGCATTTTTTGCAAACTATGAGGAACTACGAAGCTCTTCTATCGTTGCTGTTTTTGACTGGGGCGGCGGCACGCTGGATGTGTCAATATTAAAAAATGAAAACGGAAGAATATCCGAACTGGCTACTGCAGGCTCCAATATTGCAGGAGATTATATTGACAATAAGATTGCCCAGAGAATCCATGCAAAGATCGCCCGGAAGAAGGGTATTGAACTGGCGTTTGCCGACATGCCTTCAAATGCTCAGGATATGATGCGGGTACGTTCAGAACGTGCAAAAAGGGCTTTGGGGGATGACGATACAGCCACCATCTCAATAAACAATTACGGCCCGTATGGCGCATGTCGTGAATTGCTCGACTACGACTGGTTTGCGGATATTGTTGAACCGGAAGTCACAATGGCAGTAGATTGCCTGAAAAAGGCTATTGATCAGTCGGGGGTTGGCCTTGCAAACATCGACAGAATCGTATTGGTCGGGGGCAGCAGCAACTTGCGGCCATTAATTGAAAGAATGGATTCTATCTATGGGGAAAAGCTCTTTTTCCCGGAAGAAACCATGTGGAACGTAGGACAAGGCGCGGCAAAACTTGCCATGACTCCGGGGGCATATTATTCCAATCAGTCTATCGGGATTGAGCTGAGCGACAATAGCTTCTTTGCATTGCTGTCGCCTGATACTCCTCTGGAGAACTGGAGCACAGAGTGCCATTTTGGAATCGTAGACACAAATAATGAAGCAAGATTTGTGTTTGGGGGCAGTCCGGACATTGAAGAATCACCCACCAGGTTCAAATCCCTTACAGTACCGGCATACAAGTTTCTTCAGGAGCAGATTATTCTCCGAGCTCTTGTAGACAAAAACATGGTTTTCAGAGTAATTGCGGGAAGCACAATGAGACCAGGCGAATACAGAAGAGTCTGGGATTATTCTCAACTGAAATGCTACTATAAATTACCAGAGATGCAGGTGAAACTATGAGCGAGAGAAGTACCAGCACGGTTTCGTTCCGAAGCAATCTGCAACCTGTGAGAGGATCATACAGGGAAGACCAGGCTTTTCTTCGGTCTGTTCATGATATTTTTGCACTTGAACTCCTTCAGAAAGCGGGGTATGGACTGTCTTCTTTACAGATGCAGGAATATCGCAATGCTTCTCTTCATTGTGCATATGCCTTTAAAGATGACTATCCATTTGGCACTGTTTTTGCTGACGACGGCAAACAGCATGTTGTTTGCAGATGTACAAATACCGCCTGTAGCCGGTTCCATGTCTGCAGACCAGACTTTGATCCGGCGGAGCTGCAGGTCGTAGAAGAAAATGCTGCATTCCGACCCAAGATTGCGGAGTTTGACGAGTCGCTGTCAGATGGAAAAAGTATAGGAAACGACTCAATAACCGGGGATATCATTGCTGCGGTTGAATTGTTCCGGCCTGCAATAACGGCAATTGTTAAGCACGATCAAGAGCCAGTTATTCAGGAGCCAGTAGTTCAGCCCACCGTTACCGAGGTACCCATAACTCAAAGTCCCGAAGTTCAAAAGCCTGTTAGTCAGGATCCCTCTCAGGAGGAAAAGCCCACTCCTTCACCGGCGCAAACAAAAACTCCTGTTATACATCCCGATGCTTCTTTCGGTTCTTTTGTTGAAGCAGAGCAGGAAGATATTATAAATCTTCCAATTACAGAGCGGACAATTATAAACGCCGGCCCGGGAACTGGTAAGACATGGACCTTAATTGAAAAGATAAAATACATGCTGTCTGATCTTGAGACAGATCCGGCCAACATACTTGTTCTCTGCTTTTCAAGAGCTGCAGTTGAAGTGATTCGTAATCGGCTGGAAGACGCAGCGAGGCGTGATGAATTGCCACTCAACTGGCACCAGATAGATGTAAGGACTTTTGATTCGTTTGCCACCTATCTGTTAGCCTGGCTACAGGAAAACATTCCCAGTATTCTGCCCTCAGGTTATTCTCTTGAGGGCCAGAGTTATGATGCCCGGATTCATATGGCTGCTCATATTCTGAGCACTCAGAAGGACCTTCTTGCTGAGTATCAGCATATTATTGTTGATGAGGTTCAGGATCTGGTTGGCGTAAGGGCTGAACTCGTTCTTGCGCTTCTTCGGGGGCTTTCGGATAACTGCGGGTTTACTCTGTTGGGAGATTCTTGCCAGGCGCTATATGACTATCTTGCAGTGAATGATAGTTCTGTTATGAGCTCTGAACAATTCTACAAGAAACTGTTTCATGAGTACCGTGAAGCTAATTATTTTTCGCTGACTCATAATTATCGTCAGGGCGATGAGTTTGGAGAACTGTCTATCCCATATAGAAAGGCAATCCTGAGCGAAGACGTGACATTACGGACAAAAGAAGCAAAAAAACTGGATGCTATACTTCCCAATTCCCACTTGGATCTTAGGAGAATGACCACCGTGGAGTTAAGGCCATTCCTGAAGGAAGGAACTCTGGGAATACTGAGTCGGACAAACGGACAGGCGTTACAGATTTCTTCATGGCTCAGAGCGGAGGGCATCCAGCATACATTCCAAAGACCCGCCCAATCACAGGATCTGGCTGTTTGGATCGCCAGAATCCTGTTAAATGCAGAGACGGATGTTATCGATCAGTCCGAATTCCAAGAGTTGTTTATCAACTATTATCCGGCGAAGGCCGCCTCATCTGGAAGATACTGGGATGCGCTCATCAGTACACAGAGAGATCAGTCAAAGACTCACTACGAGATAGAAGACTTACTCCGTGGTATCTTCCAAAACGCAAGAAACCCGCTTCTGTTCGAAGAGCCGACAGAGTTACAGACAACCATTACTATCAGCAATATTCACAGGGCAAAAGGCCGGGAATTCGATTCAGTTCTCGTGCTTCAGGATGTCCTGGAAAATATGACGGATGATGAGAAGAATGACCTGCTCGAACACAAAGTCTGCTATGTGGCTCTCACAAGGCCCAAAAAGAAGGTCGAGAAAGTTGCTCTGAAACCCCAATACATATACATTTCTAAGGATGAAGCGAGGAGATGCTTTAAAGCCGGAGGTTTTGGCTCCAAAAGGTACCTGTCTCATTTTGAGGTCGGTGACGGCACAGACTTCAATGCCAGGTCGTATGCAAGGTCAAAAGAAACACAGGAGTACATTCAAACACTGAAACCAGATACGAGACTAAAGCTTCAGAAATGTCCCGAAGGAACCAAGTCATATGTGATCTACAGAATAGTCCCCGAAGAGGATGAACGTATGGTCTTAGGCTATACAACACCTTCATTTGCGCGAAGTCTTGAATGGGCAATTCAGAGAGTTTTCTCAAATCCCCATTCCATAGCGTATAAATACTATCCCAATGTCTTCGGAGATATATATCTGGACGGGCTTACGACTTGTATTTCATCATCGGACATTGGTATTTCCGGAGCGAAGTGTTTTGGCGGCATGTATATCTGGTATGGTCTTTCTATAAGTGGCTTTGCCCAGATGGAAAAAGACCGCTATTAATCCGGGGAGGGTCGTTATGCCTGATTATTCCAAATTCTATGAAGCAAGAAAGATTATTACAGATATTCTCCGGGATGATCTCATCGGGCCAGTAAAAAAAGATGAGATATTGCCAGAATTGCCGACCCAGTATTACATCATGGGCAAACTGTATCCTCAGAATGACGAGGGTGATGTAATCGACTTGGTCAGAAACCCTTTTTTAGAGAATGCTGTTGAAACCTATGACGCATCAATTTCATTAAGCAATCAGAAAAACCCGTCCTCTCTGGGCATTACATGCACCCTGAAGGCTGGGGTTAGTAGCATTCGTCTATCCGGTTCATATGCTTTCTATTCGCCTGTCCTGTTTGAAGAAGCTGCAAAAAGAGGAATGGACCTTTCCAAATGGGACGCCTTGGAGAAAAAGCCTAAAGACCTCTGGATAAGAAATGAATTCAGTTTTGATGAGGTCATGGAACTGGGCAAAGCAAAAGTTGAAAACCCCGTTTCCCTGGACAATGGAATTCAGTTGCAGATTTATACCCACACAGTATTTGATTCCGGGGAGCGAGTCATTACTGTAGCAATGGTGAATACATATCAGGCTGGAAACGATGCTTCGGAACGGGCACAGAAGTGTGCTTTTCAGCCCAGACTGATGATATCCGGTAAAACAGAAGCTCCCATTTTTACAAATTCCAACCGACAGGAACAGTTTACAGATGATGCCGAACTGCTTGAACTTGATCTGCTGTATTCTGATGTGAACTGTTTTGGGCAAGGTCATGGCTGTTCTGTTGAATGGGATCTTGATAATCCAGATCCTTTATGGGTCTCTTCTGCCTGGCTCCCTTCATATAATCTTCATCAGATGATGGCGGCGGAGATTGAGGACAAAAAGGTTCTGTCAATGCGCTTCCTTTCGGAAGGGCTTCCTAAAGAGATCCTTTTATCTTTGCGCCAGTTTGCAAACTCTTATAACGATTGGATTGGCAGGATTAAAGCGGCAGCCGAGTCACTGGAAGAGAGGCAGCAAAAAACGGCGGAAACCAATATCTCAAAGTGCCAGGCGGCTTATGCCAGAATTATCCATTCAATTGATTTGCTTGAGGAAAGCCTTTCCGGGAATGCAGACGCGATGAAGGCATTTCAGATGGCAAATGAGGCAATGCTGCTTCAGAGAAAACAGACTCTGCTGAAGGCAGGGAAAGATTTTAATCCGGATACTGTTACATGGTATCCTTTCCAGCTGGCGTTTATTCTTCATGAATTGTCTTCCTTTATCGAGCCCGTTAGCGAAGAACGAAATACCGTTGATCTTCTCTGGTTCCCCACTGGTGGTGGGAAAACAGAGGCGTACCTCGGTATTACGGCATTCGTTGTTTTCCTTCGAAGAATTCGGAAAAGCAGTGACGATGGTGTCACAGTTATAATGCGATATACGCTCAGGCTTTTGACTTTACAACAGTTTGAACGTGCCAGCATGTTAATCTTCGCTTGCGAATTACTCCGAAAAAAATACCATCTGGGTGGAGCTGAGATTTCCATCGGACTCTGGGTCGGAGGAAAACTAACCCCCAATCATCTGGAAGAAGCCCGGGCAAGTATCAACAAACAGCAGAGAGGTGCTGTCGTTTCTCCTGATGAATCCAACCCATGTCAGATTCAGGTTTGTCCATGGTGTGGAAAGCCGTTGACGGCAAAAAACTATTCTGTCCGTATCGCAGAAAAGAGAATGCTGATTCATTGCAGCAATGAAGAGTGTGCTTTTCACGGAACAGAAAACGGGCTTCCGCTTCATATTATCGACGATGCTATCTACGAGCACCTTCCGACGTTTATCGTTGCTACCGTGGACAAGTTCGCACAGATTCCTCTGAGTGATAAACCTGCCGCATTGTTTGGTATATCAAATGGCAAAAAAGCACCGGAATTAATCATTCAAGATGAGCTGCATCTTATTTCCGGTCCCTTGGGAACAATGACAGGGCTTTATGAAGCGGCCATCACAAAACTATGCGAAAGAAACGGAATCGTAGCAAAGGTAATAGCTTCGACTGCAACTATCAGAAATGCAAAAAACCAGATAATGGCATTGTATGGCAGAGATTATACTCAGTTCCCGCCTCAAGGTATTTCTGCCAAGGATTCCTATTTTGCTGTGGAATCCACACCTGCAGACCGCCCTGCCAGACAGTATTTTGGCGTAATGGGGATTGGCGCAACGGCCACCACAACGCTGATCCGAGTTAATGCCGCACTTCTTTTTGCATCCAGATATCTTGCCGGGCTTGGATACGAAAATCGTGTCATAGATAACTACTGGACTATTACCGGTTATTTTAACAGCTTGAGAGAATTAGGCGGAGCAAGTACACAGATACTGGATGACGTTCAGAGCAGGTTCAGTTATCTGGCAAAAACCAAATTCGGCCATCTGACACCGCAGGTGGATCTTTCTTCCAGCTACGACCACTTGGTAGAACTTACCAGCCGAATGAACAATTCTGAAATTACCAAAATTATCCAGGACCGTCTGAAAAGAAGCTATCGAGATGGTCAGCATAAAGATGTCTATGACTATGTGCTGGCATCCAATATGATTTCGGTAGGTGTCGATGTTGGCAGACTGGGTACAATGGTAGTTGCCGGACAGCCAAAGACTAATGCAGAGTATATTCAGGCTACAAGTCGTGTTGGCAGAGATAATCCGGGATTGGTTGTTACTGTATATAACGCAACCAGATCACGGGATCGTTCTCATTATGAGCAATTTCTGAAGTATCACTCAGCGTTGTATCGCTATGTTGAAGCAACCAGTCTTACGCCCTTTGCAGACAGAGCCCGTGACAGAGGTCTGCACGCTCTCTATGTATCACTGTGCCGGTATCTTGTCCCCGGCCTGCTGAATAATGACGCCGCAGTATCCTATGACTCGTCTAACCCTGAAGTTGAAAAGATTCGTTCCATGATTTTCGATTATGTCGAGAAAGTGGATCCGAGCGAAATCGATGCCGTAATGACTGAGTTACAGGATATTGAGGACGCGTGGGATATTGCTGCGACAGGATCTTTGGTCTACAGGAGTTTTAAAACTGAAAAGAAACTCCTGAAGGGAGACACTGAGAACGATCGTTTCAGAACAATGAACAGCATGAGAAGCGTGGATGCACAGGCAGGCATTTATCTGCTGGGGAGGTAAGTATGGCTCTTCATTTTGGAAAAAAGGGAGAATTCGACAAGAAAAAAGTTGTAGGACAGTTGAGAAGAACCCAGCTGGTTACCACGTTTGGCAGTGGAGCTATCGTTGATATGCCGGACTATTCTGTTGTCATCGCCGCAACCAATTACTGGAAAGACAGCAGCCCGGTACTTCATGAGCCAAACCTGGAGAAACTTCTTAAGGTTTCCCATTTCAAGCAGCCGTATGTTTCGGAGAATACAGAAGACAAAGCATCTCCGGATATTCCTGCATTCAGATTCCCAATCATGCACTTTTGTCCTGATTGCGGAAGGCTGATGCCTTATTGGGGCTTTGGCGATGATACCGGGAAATCATGCTCTCAGTGCAAAAAGAACATTGTTCCTTCAAGATTTATTGCCGCCTGCATTAACGGACACATGGAGGACTTCCCATATAAATGGTGGGTCCATGATGGAGATTACTCTCAATGTCCTGGTGCAGATAAAAATGACAAGCTGAAGATCACCTTTTCTGATGAAACCGGCGGCCTTGAAAGTATTGTCATTACCTGTACTGCCTGCGGTAAATCCAGAAGTATGGCTGGAAGTCTCGGGAAAGAAGCACTTCGTGGATACAGGTGTCATGGAAAAAGACCGTGGATCGGCATGAAGCCGGATCATAATGACCCGGTAAAGTGTGATGCTCCCATGCGAGGCTTACAGCGGGGGGCATCCAATGTCTATTTTTCTCAGACCGCAAGTGCTCTTACAATTCCTCCCTGGAGCAGTCGTCTTAATCAGGAAATAGAGCTTTACTGGGACAGTCTCTCCTCTTTTCTGGATGCAAATCCTACAGAGGATTCTCTTCGTGCAGCCGTCAAGTTGAAGTTTGATGATCTTCTTAAACTGGGAACATATTCCCTGGATGACATCATAAGAGAAATCAGAAAACGGAAAAACGAGGAGGGTAATTCGGAAGAATACACCAAGCAGGATCTTTACGAAGACGAATACCAGGTCTTCTGCTTGGGGGATTATGAGCAGCCTGATGACTATCAGTTCCGCATAGAAAGCGTTGATGTACCGGAAATTCTAAGTGAATACATCGACGATGTAGTCATGGTAAAACGTCTGAGGGAAGTATTGGCATTAAGAGGGTTCCGAAGAATCTCTCCGGAGAAACCGTCTGCAGATGATGATCAGTTCAAGGGATATCATTATGATGAGGACTGTGTCCCTTTGAGCGAAACACCCCTTAACTGGTACCCTGGAATTGAAATGCTGGGAGAAGGAATCTTCATTCGTCTTAATGAAACGGTCCTCTCCGACTGGGAAAAGAAGAATATCGAATACTATGAGCCGATGAGAAGCCGTCTTGAAGCGAGCAATGTGGAATGCGAAAACTATTCCCCGCGTTATGTGTTGCTTCATACGTTGTCGCATCTGCTGATCAGACAGCTCTCAGTTGAATGTGGTTATTCAGGCGCATCCATCAAGGAACGTATTTACAGCACATATCCAGATTCCACGCATTCTATGGCCGGTATTCTGCTTTACACGTCGTCTTCTGATTCGGATGGCAGTTTGGGCGGACTTGTCAGAAACGCTCTTCCGGAACAATTTGAACTGGTTTTCAGAAATATGCTTCAGGAAGCTTCATGGTGTTCCTCCGACCCAATTTGCATCGAATCTAAAGCACAAGGATACGACTCGTTGAATTATGCAGCGTGTCATGCATGTACTTTGCTTCCGGAAACCAGTTGTGAAATGCGAAACTGCCTTCTTGACCGAGGAGCAGTTGTTGGCTCTCTACTGGATCGCAAAAGAGGCTTTTTTGGAGATTTGTTTGAATAAGAGGTTTAGCCATGATTGAAATGATACCTGATCTGTTGTCCCCTGAGATTAAAAGCCAGGCTGAGAAGAACCTGTTTCACGAGTTCAGAGACTGCGAAACAGAAGATCACTACATAATATTGCATTCATTGGGACTTTCAGAACATGTAAATAACATCTTTGGCGAAGTGGATTTCGTTGTTATCTGTCCTCAGGGAGTACTGTGCGTTGAAGTAAAGGGCGGAGAAGTAAGTTGCCACAAAGGCGTCTGGAGCTTTACAAATCGGTACGGAAAAAAGACTGAGAAGCCGGAAGGCCCTTTCCAGCAGGTTCAGGGAAACATGCAGTCTCTCAGAGGACACCTTTTGAAGCGGTTAGGGAAATGGGACCCCCTGGTTTCGTGCCAATATGCTTCCTGTGTAATAATGCCAGAATGCGATTTTGAGTATGAAGGGATAGAGATTATTCCGGAAATTCTCTTCGACAAAAGGCACTACCACAACCTTACCGAAACAGTTGATTACAGTTTCAGCTATTGGCGGAACAAACTTCGTGCACAGCATGGTTTTGAGGGGGATGGTCTGTCAGAAGAAGAAATGAAACGTCTGGCAAATCTTCTTCGTGGTGATTTCCATTTTGTCCCCTCAATGAAAGACACAATCGATGTAACAGCGAAAGCCCTGTGTGCATTAACCGACGAACAGTATGACGTTTTAGAGTCTCTGGAAGATAATGAACGGGCTTTAGTGTCAGGTGTAGCTGGTGCCGGGAAAACACTTCTTGCAATGGAACAGGCAAGACGTGTCTACTGGTCAGGGCGCGAGGTCCTCTTCGTCTGCTTTAACAGGAGCATCTCATCCTACGTTCAGTATCAGTTTGAAAAGGACGGACTTGAAATCAAAGCTTGCACTTTACACTCTCTTCTGGGAGAGGCCCCGGGTGATCAGTATCCGCCGGATTACTTTGAGAGAGTTCTTCCTGAACAGTTTTTGAAACAGCCGGTGGTTAAAGAATACGACTATCTGATAATTGATGAGGGCCAGGATCTGTTCAGAGAAGCCTATATCCCTTGTCTGGGAAGGCTGGTGAAGGGCGGACTGACTGATGGAAACTGGCTGGTGTTCTTTGATCAGAATCAGAACCTGTATAACAGTAATGACCAGTTTGATTCCTGCCTGGGTAAATTAAAGAGGTGTGGTGCTGCATCTTTCAAGCTCACCATTAATTGTCGAAACACCAAACAGATTGCTGACGCCAACACTTTAACCACAGGTATTACAAACATCGGACGCCCCAAAGTCAACGGTCTGAGTGTTCAGTATATCCCTTATAATGGCAAAACAGACGAGCATCAAATCCTTGAAAAGCTGCTTTTGGAACTAAAAAACGACGGTGTATGTGGAGGAGACCTGATTATTCTGTCTCGTTATTCGCTTTCAAATCCCGCCAATTGCCTTCATGATAACCCGGTAAGTAAGTCCGTCGGTATTCTTAAGTCAAGCGGTCAGATGTGGAGAGCCAAAAAGTCGGAAGTACGATTTTCAACCATATCTGCCTTTAAGGGACTGGAATCCAAAGCCGTCGTATTGATTGATGTGGACAGCTTTTCAGAGCAAACGGTTCGGCTGCTTAATTATGTGGCTATTTCAAGAGCGAGTGCTTTGCTGTATATCCTGTATGATTCATCAAAAGAACAGGAACGTCAGGATATGTTGGTGAGTGGTTATTTCAAAATGTAAAGGCGGGAAAAATATTATACCATTTCTGACCCAGAGACTTGAGAATGCACCGGATTCATGCTATTATTGGGACTGATCTGGTATCAATAATTTCCCGGAGGAATGAAACTATGTCGAAACAGATTCATGTAAGATTGGATGACTCCCTTTTCCAGGCACTTTCCGAGTACGCAGAGCGGTCTGGCCTGTCAGTCAATGACTTCATTTCCAGTTCAATTATGCAGGCGCTGAGTAATCAGATGCAAAATTCTTCTGAAAAAATGGCATCCTTTACATTCATAGATCTATTTGCAGGGATTGGTGGAATGAGGATTGCCTTTGAAACAAATGGTGGTGACTGTGTTTATTCGAACGAATGGAATAAGTATTGCCAGCAGACATACTTTGCCAATTTCGGAGAGCAGCCCGACGGAGACATTACCAAGGTTGATGCAAGAACAATCCCTAATCATGATATCCTTGTAGCGGGTTTTCCCTGCCAGCCATTCAGTATTGCTGGCGTTTCAAAGAAGCAGAGTCTTGGGAGAGCAACTGGCTTTGAAGACAAGACCCAAGGAACACTTTTCTTTGATGTATGCAGAATTATCAAAGCAAAGCGCCCCAAAGCATTTATGCTGGAGAATGTAAAAAATCTTAAGAGCCATGACAAAGGGAACACCTTCAGAGTAATTATGGAATCCCTGGATGAACTGGATTATGAAGTTTTCCATGCTGTTCTTGATGGTCAGAATTATGTGCCGCAGCACAGAGAACGCATCCTGATAGTTGGCTTTGACAGGAAACGATACGGAAAAGACATAGATTTCTCTTTTGATATTACTCCTGTCGAACCCAAACCGGTAATGCGGGATATTCTGGAACCACAGGCTGATGACAGATATACGTTATCAGATAAACTGTGGATCTACCTTCAAAACTATGCAGATAAACATAAGGCTGCAGGAAATGGGTTTGGATTTGGCATTGCTGATCCGGACGGAGTAGCAAGGACACTGAGCGCCAGATACTATAAGGACGGATCTGAAATACTCATTGCCCAAGAAGGCCGTAATCCGAGGAGACTTACCCCCAGAGAATGCGCAAGAATTCAGGGGTTCCCGGATTCGTTCAAAATCGTTGTTTCAGATACGCAGGCATATAAGCAATTTGGAAATTCTGTGGTTGTGCCACTTATGACTGACGTGGCTGGCCTTATCGTTGAGAAGCTAAAAAGATTGGATGAACTGCAATGATTAATGATGTTGTGTCCCTTGCAATTGAAAAAACAATGGCAGGGCAGAGAACCTTCTGCAAGCTTCTTTCGCCTAACGATAGTGGTGAGACAGGAGGTCACCAGTCAGGGTTCCTGATCTCAAAGTCCGCAAAAGATATGCTTTTTTCTGAAGCGGATCTTCAAAACCATATTGCCAAAAAGGATATTCGTATCAAATGGCAGGATGATTTCTATACTGATGCCTGTTTTACTTGGTATGAGAGCAAAAATGAACTCCGAATCACAAGATTTACACGGGGTTTTCCTTTCAAGGGTCCCGACTACACTGGCGCATTGTTCATACTCATCAAGAATACAGATGACGACTATGCCGGGTTTGTTTTCAATACAGAAGATGAAATCGATGAGTTCCTGAATGCCTTTGGGTTAACGCCGGCTGAAACCAATCGCCCGATAGAGTTAAGCCGGACAAATGCGAGTCTCAGGGAACAACAGGCGATAAACGAATTTATCGAAGGCCTCTCTGTTGAGTTCCCTTCTTCTGAGGTGATGTCTTCAGCAGCAAGAATGATTTGCTATGCCGCCTTTTTAAGTAAATCAGTTACGGTGACGAATCCTGACAAGGCTCTTCTGGACTGGACCGATGAGGAATATAAACTGTTTAAGGCTTTGGAACATGCGAGGTATGGTGATTCTGTTGCGAGAGGCTTTAAGTCTGTTGATGAATTCGTTTCAATGGCTAACCAGGTGTTAAACAGAAGAAAGAGCCGTGCTGGAAAAAGCTTAGAGCATCATCTTGCAGCTATTTTCGATGAAAACGGGATTTCATATACACCCCAAGCAGTTACTGAAGGTAATAAACGTCCGGACTTTTTGTTCCCTTCAGAATGTGCTTATCATGACTTTGCCTTCCCTGCAAGCAAGCTGGCTTCGCTCGCAGCAAAAACAACTTGTAAAGATCGATGGCGCCAGATTCTTAATGAAGCTGATCGTCTAAGAGACGGAAAAAAGTATTTGTGTACACTTCAGCAAGGAATTTCTGCTATGCAGCTTGATGAAATGGAAGCAGAGCGGGTGGTATTGGTTGTTCCCAAACCCTACATTCAAACCTACCCAAAAGAAAAACAACCTGGCATCTGGACACTCTCAAAGTTCGTAGACTACATAAAGGAACTTGAACGTGGCTGATATAAAATCTGTTGAAGCTCGCAGCAAGAACATGGCTGCAATAAAAAGCCGAGATACTGGCCCAGAATTGTACCTTCGGAAAATGCTTTTTTCTAAAGGGTATAGATACCGACTTGGCGAAAAACATATTCCTGGGCATCCAGATTTGTGGTTGAAGAAGTATAACACAGCGATTTTTATCCATGGCTGTTTCTGGCACAGACATCAGGGCTGCAAGTTTGCTTATACCCCAAAATCACGTATTGAATTCTGGACAAAAAAGTTCGAGCGCAATATTTCTCGAGATTCAGAAATCAAACGAGAATTGGCCAACAAGGGAATCCGCTGTCTTATTGTGTGGGAGTGTTCAATAAAGAACGCGAGGAAAAAAACAGGATGTCCTGATAAACTATTAGAGAATATCACTGCTTTTCTTCATGGTGATGCTTTATACCTTGAAGTTTGAGAGTGTATTTTCGTTTCTACGGGTGGAGGAGAATTATGATTAATTGGATGTATTTTCCCCAGAACAAAATTATAGAAACTCATTTAGAGAGCTTGATTTCTGTATTTAGAGAAAAGCAAGACGAAATTGACTCTGAAACACATCAGGGTACTGATAATCTAGAAAGCGATCTTGTGCTTTCGTATGTTTCACAAGGACTGGAACGCATCGGATATGATGTAGAGAAATCAAAAAAGAAAGAGGACAAGATCCGTGTTCCAGTTTTATATGGAATGAATGGGCAAGTTAACCTCGCTTTTGAAGTGGATGGATATTGTAAAGAGCATCAGACTGTTATTGAGGTCGAAGCTGGCCGTGCAGTGGTAAATTACCAGTTTCTTAAAGATTTCTATGAGGCTTGTATGATGCAAGGCGTTCGCTTTTTTTGCGTCGCTGTAAAGAATAAGTATCGCTCCTCAAAAGACTTTGAGAAGGTTTGCAATTTCTTTCAAGCCTTATATGTTAGTAACAGGATGGATATTCCTCTTGAAGGTGTTCTGGTAATAGGCTATTAAATGGATTGCCCATGTCCTCCGGGAGATCCTTTTGATATTAGGAGGAAGATACTAATGGATAAAGATGCAAAGCTCCGTCCGTTTTACTTAGCGAAAATACTATATGAACGAACAGATGAGGATCATTATCTCACTACGGCGCAGCTGATGGAGATTCTCGAAAAGGAATATGGCATTAAGACACACCGGCAGACGATCCCTGCCGATGTAGAAGCCCTGCGTGCCTTTGGCATGGAAATCCAGGAAGTGATGTCTGCGCAGAAGCGCTACAACCTGATCAGTCGGGAGTACGACGTTGCCGAACTGAAGCTGCTGATCGACGCAGTGGAATCCTCCAAGTTCATCACTAAGAAAAAGAGTGAGGATCTGGTGGCTAAGCTCTCGAAGATGGCCGGCCAGAATCAGGCCGAGATTCTGAAGCGGAACATATCCCCGGAAGGCCGCATCAAATACGATAACGAGAGCATTTATCTGATTATTGACGGAATCAACGAGGCTATCAACGCCGGAAAAAAGATTTCCTTTCTGTACTTCAAGTACGATGTCCGGAAGGAGCCAAAGCTGCGCAATGAAGGGAAACCGTTCATTTTCAGCCCTCACCGGCTCGTCTGGAGCGGCGACTTCTATTACATGGTTGGCGTCTTTGATAACGGCAAGCGAGTCGGAACCTTCCGCTTGGACCGGATCATGAGGCGTCCGGATATTCTGGAGGAAGATGCTCTTCCCTTCCCGGCAGGCTTTGATTTCGAGAAACATCTCCAGACAAGTTTCCGAATGTACGGAACCGACTACACGACGGTGGATCTCATCTGTAAGAACGATCTGATGGATGCGATCCTCGACAAGTTCGGTAAGGACGTCACCACCTACTGCTATGACATGGAGAACTTCCGTGTTGAGGTGGATGTCGTGGTCAGCAGTGTCTTCTTTAGCTGGGTGTTCGGCTTTGAAGGGGATGTCGTGATCAACGGGCCAGTTGAAGTGAAGGAAAAGTATAAAGAAATGGTCCTGAAAGTAGTTGAAGGGCTTTAAATGGGGAGGGAAGGTTATGAGCTGTGCTGGCTTCGTGCAGACAACAATTACTAATCTTGATACGGGCTTGTTCAATGAATGTCGCGATATTCTTGTTGATGAGTATTTGCCGTTATCTATAGCTCAGAAGGATGACTTGACAGTTCCTGTTCTGGCAGAGAAGCTGTGCGACTACTTCGAGAAAATTGAACTCAAAACGGGAAAGCCGTTTGAGAAAGCTGTAGAAAAATATACTGCAGATTTAGATTCTGTGGTTGGCGAGCGGATTGCAAAAGAACCAAAGCCCAGGAAAAACAAACCTACACCTCCTACTCCTCGCGCAAGAAAGTATTATGAGAAGGCTTGCTTCCTGAGAAAAAACAACAAAGAGACAAAACATGGATTACTTGATTATACCCGGATAATGCTTTGTCTTTATGCTGCGATTATTCAAAACAACTGCAAAGAAATAGATGACTTCAACTTATCAATGAATGGGATTAATCTAACCAAGACTATTGAAGCTTTAAGAAAAGAAACCGTATTGCTTGGGAAGAAACCGAAGTTTGAGACAAAGGATCCATACACATCTGATAGAAGTACGTTTATTCTGCTTGTCATCCTGTTTTACTACATGAAGAGTAAAGAGATAGTGGGAGAATACTGATATGGCTAACGTAATAAACATACAGACATTAGATGAGCTGCGTAGATTCCTAAACGATAAAGGTATAATGGAAATAGCCTTAAGGGGTAAGAATAAGAAGTTTAAGACCTTTCAGAAAATTGCCCTAGATCAACTCCAGCAGAACGAGGTTTCAGAAAAGGTTCAGCAAGCCATCAATATCCTCAATAAGAATAACAATTTAAGTGAGAAAAGCTTGAAGATGCTGAACAGCGTTTCCAAGCTGAACAAGCTTAATCTCGTTTTGAGTGGATTGAATCTCTGCGCTACATGTGTGGGCTTTGCTATCATGTATGCAAAACTCGATAAAATGAGTGCCCAGATTGCCGAGATCGTCGCTGTATATAAACAAGGCGAAGCAATTCATGCTAACTATGAGTTTAAAAAGATCTTATCTGAACACTCCAATATGCTCGATTGCAGGAAAAAGCAGAGCTATTATACAGAAGACCAAATGAGAGAATTGGTCGCTGGCGAGTACAATGTTCTTGGCCTGCTTATTGACATCTTCCTTGCAGGCATTTCCACTAACAGAGAGGAGTTGTTATTTTCAATTCTTTCCTTGGCTCAGATGTTCAGTGTTTCCATACGCTATTTTGATGAAACATACTACTTTGAGAACAAAGACGCTATCGGTGACGGGGACCGGTGGCACATGGATCATGATAATTGGGTTGCCGTTTTTGACAGACTATCATCGCCTGCTTTCATAGATACCATCCAGGACTATGGTGTATTTGAAATTGGACTTAATACCGTAGAAAACGACTGCTTCTACATCAATTTTTATGACCAGATTAGGAGTCTTAAGCAGGATGTTGAAGATAATCAGGCAATGATTATTGCTATTGATGATCAGGATCTGTTCAGTGTGGTTATGCATAAGACAAGCGAGGAAGCACAGCAAGAAATAGAATCTGCTCTGAAAGAGGCGGATGTCCCATTAGATGCTTGCGCGGAAATACTTCGTGTTGCGGTTGCATGATAACAGAGGGATGCTATGGATATTGATGTTAAAAACGCATTAGGCAAAGCGCTTGCCTCATGCGAAGCAGTTGAAAAACGTACAGGAACGCCGGTAGTACAGGCTTTTGTAGGAGATATTTATTCGTTTATCTCTTCTGTGTCTACAGCTAATAGCGATGAGCGGTATGATTATTTCAACAAGGTCTACCTGAACGGTAAGTATCCATCTACAGCTCTCCAGACTAACCCATCTGGGAATATTCCTCATTCTCTGAAAATAATGGCACAAATCGATGCGAAAACATCGGCAAAAGGCGATCTGTTCGCAAATACAATCATCTCTTTCTTCTTAGTGCTTGGAAGATACTACTCGTCCAGCCAGTTTGATAGAAAAGATGTTGGGATCGCAGCTGTCACTGAGCAAATCAAGCTGATGAACGACTATGTCAAAGAAGCGGCACCTGCTGCTTCAAGCCGAAAAGAGACTTCACAGCAAGAAAAATCAAGTGTATCCACAAAGAGAGATACAGAGGCAAAGCCTGATGAAACCTCGTCTGATGTTTCAGACCAGAATGAGCCGGAAGAATCACTTGAAGAATTGCTTGAAAATCTGAACTCCCTGATTGGGCTGAAGGCTGTCAAGCAAGAAGTACAGCAGATAATAAACTTGATCAAAGTTCAGAAAAAGGGCGAAGAATTCGGTGAAAAGCTTCCCCCACTGTCGCTCCACCTTGTGTTCTTTGGGAATCCGGGCACTGGCAAAACTACGGTTGCGCGGCTTTTGGCAAAGATTTATAAATGCCTAGGAGTTCTATCAACCGGCCAGCTTGTTGAAGTTGATCGCGGCGGCTTAGTTGCAGGATATGTCGGTCAAACCGCCATTAAGACTCAGGAAGTAATAGACAAGGCTATGGGCGGAATACTGTTCATTGACGAAGCCTATTCTCTGACACACGGGAAAGGAGAAACTGACTTCGGCCAGGAAGCTGTCGATACTATCCTGAAAGCGATGGAGGATCACAGGGATGACTTTATCGTCATCGTTGCGGGTTACCCAGATTTGATGAGAGAGTTTGTTGCTTCCAACCCTGGCCTAAAGTCTCGTTTTAATCAGTTTATCAATTTCGAGGATTATACGCCGGAGGAACTAAAACAGATTTTTCTGTTCCAGTGTAAGAAACAAGGTCTTTCACTTACGGATGAGTGCGATGAGTATCTGACACAGCACTTTACGCTGATGTACAAGAACCGGGCTGATGATTACGCCAACGGCCGAGATGTGCGGAATTTCTTTGAGAAGGTGATTAAGGCCAGGGCAAATAGACTGGCATCGATTCTCGACACGGTTACACGCGAAGAATATATGACGATAGTTTTGAGTGATCTGCAAGAGGCTGCCATCGCTAACAAAACCATCTAAGGGTGAAGTTGAGCAATCATATAATCAAGAGGTCGAAGGACAGAGATGTCCTGAGGCCTCTTGTTTTACGTTGACGCCTGCAACCGTCAACGTGGCCCTATGGCCATGAAACCGCTTTGTAACCTATTGCGTTTTCAGAATTCCCATGTATAATAGCTATCGTAAGCAATTTGCTTAAGATAAGCCCGAAAGCGAGGTATTGAATATGCGCAGCAAGAGTATGGAACTCATGGAGCAGATCAGCAACTACATCGGAGATTATTACAGGCAGCATCATTCAACGCCTACCACACGGGAGATTGCTACCGCAGTGGGCATCTCTCCCGCCAGCGGGTACAACTATCTCGTGGAAATGGATAAACGAGGGATGCTGTCCTACGAAAACGGTGAGATTACTGACCTTCCGAAGATCACCAAGACACAGACGGGGTATTTCTCAGCTCCCCTGGTCGGCAGCATCCGCTGCGGTGATCCGGAGACTGAGGAAGCCCAGGTAGAGATGTACGTCAGCCTTCCGGAAGCGCTCTTCGGCAAAGGTGAGTTTTATCTCCTCCGCGCGGTCGGAGACTCTATGGAGGATGAAAACATCTCTGATGGAGACCTTGTGCTGATCAAAAAGCAGCTGGACTGTGAGGTCGGAGATATCGTGGTCGCCCTGGATGAGAACAACGAGAATACTCTGAAGGTGTATGGCGGCATCGATAAGCGCAGTAAGAAAGTGATCCTGAAATATGCCAACGAAAAGGTATATCCGGGGAAAAGAATCTTAGTCAACGAGCTCGTAGTGCAGGGCGTTGCCAAACACGTCATCAAGGAGCTCTGACGGAAATGCGAGGGGCAAGTTGAAAAAGGTTTATGTACAGGTCGACAGCGAACGGCTGGAAAACGGAGAGGTCGTGCCCTTAACCATCTCCTGGGCGGATGGTCGTATTTGGAATATTGACAGAGTGATCCACAGCTGTGTTTCGCTCGATGGGGAGTTTGAAGGAATTCGCTACACGGTTTTTATCGGTAGTGCGGAAAAATATATATACAGAGCTGGTCACGCATGGTACGTGATGGCTTGACAAGGAGGTGTTCTCAGTGAAGAGATTCACAACGAACGACGAGATCGAGAACCTCTGTGAAGCCATGATCAAGGACTTCTTCAAAAGCAAGCATTATACCAATGTGATGTGCGTAGATATTGAAGCCTTTGTCCAAGAGTATCTGGGGGTTCCAATCGTCTATGAAACCTTTGCAGAACCGGATCCCGGAAGGGTTGGGTTTCTGTCAGATGGGAAGAGACCACTGCTGGTCCGGAGAGGAAACAAAGTAGAACAGGTCGTGTTCCCGGCAAGAACGGCAGTCATTGAGAAATATCTGCTGAATCAGAAAGAGAGTGCAAGGAGGCGCTTCTCTATCGCGCATGAAGGTGCACATGATGTTCTGGGGAGACACATTCCCCTTCAGACAAGCCCGGCAGCTGCCTTCCACAGCGAGTTTGATCCTGAGATGAGATATACCCAAGACATGCTGAAGGAAATGCTGTCAATCAACGAGTGCTTTACAAACCGGGCGGCAGCCTGCTTTCTGATGCCGGCTTTCCTGGTTGCCCGTGTCCTGAAGCGCCACAACAATTCCAAGAAGGTAATCCTTTATGATGACGGCATACTCTCTCAGGATCAGAAGCTACTGATCCAAAAGATGGCCGATACACTGGGAGTGTCGTTTACAGCTTTCCATACGCGGTTGAGCGAGTTGGATCTGTTTGAGCGCAGACCGGTTGAGGAATACCTTCATGAGGGGCTGAGATACGGAGGTGAGCTGCATGCAAGCAGTAATTGAACGTCATGTAACAGCCGGCCCGGATCTTCAGTATAAGCTGGAACAGTCCAAGAAACTGGCGGAGTCTCAAGAACTCCGGACGATTCGCTGCCCGAGCTGCGGATTTTATATGTTGGACGTCTACGGTCATGAGCATTATCTGATCCGCGTGAAGTGCAGGAAATGCAAGTTTGACGAAACAATCGACACGGCGCTGTTCAGGACCATGCGGCACAGACGGCTGAAGCTGTATCAAAAAAGGGTCCGCACAGATCACCCTGGTATCTGATTATGGAGAGGACATATATCTGCATTGACCTCAAGTCATACTATGCCTCTGTAGAATGTGTCCATCGGGGACTGGATCCGCTGAAGGCAAACCTGCTTGTGGCAGATCCGTCCCGGTCCGATCAGACGATCTGCCTGGCTGTCTCTCCTTCCCTGAAGGCCAAGGGAGTTCCCAGCCGTCCCCGACTTTTTGAGGCCAAGCAGGCGATCCGGCTGTACGAAGCGCAGCACCATACGAAGGTTGATTACATTATTGCCGTCCCGAGGATGGCGGAGTACGAAAGGATTTCCGCACAGATCTACGGAATCTATCTCCACTATGTGGCTCCGGAGGACGTGCATGTGTACTCCATCGATGAGTGCTTCATCGACTGTACGGCTTACCTGCATGCCTACCGCAAAGAGGCTGAGAAGCAAGGCACCAATCCGGCTCATCTGATGGCAATCACCATGATTCGGGAGGTGCTGAGAACCACCGGCATCACAGCGACGGTCGGGATCGGGACAAACCTGTATCTGGCTAAAGTTGCGATGGATATCGTAGCCAAGAAGCAACCTGCTGATAAGGATGGCGTCCGGATCGCGGAGCTGAACGAGGATTCTTATAAGTTTCTGCTCTGGGAGCATAAACCACTGACCGACTTCTGGCAGATCGGCCCGGGAAAAGCCAGACGGCTGCAGAAGGCATGCATGTTTACCATGGGTGACATCGCTCAGCGTTCACAGTGGGATGAGGAATGGTTCTATAAGCAGTTCGGCAGGGACGGCGAGATCCTGATCGACCATGCCTGGGGCATCGAGCCGGTCACGATGAAGGATATCAAGTCCTACCGGAGTGAAGGCCACAGTCTTTCAAACGGCCAGGTCCTTCCGAGACCTTACAAGTATCAGGAAGCAAGACTGGTCTTCCGGGAAATGATCGAAGTGCTCTGCACGGACATGTTTTCCAAGAACCTCGTGACGAAAGGCTGCAGCTGGTGGGTCTCTTATGATTATAAGAGCCTGGAAGCTTGCCCCGGCTATGACGGCCCTGTCTCCATAGACTTCTACGGAAGACTGCACCCGAAGCACAGCAACGGGACGGTTAAGCTGCCGACGTTGACGAACAACCTTCAGATCATCACGATGCCGCTATTGAAGCAGTTTGATGACAAGACGGATCACCGACTCCTTTATCGGAGGCTGGGCGTCTGCGCGAATGATGTAACAGAGGATATGGGAATCTTTCAGATGAACATGTTTATCGACTATGAGGCATTGGAAAGAGACCGGCGTTTGCAGGGAGCCATGCTGGAGGTACGCCGCAAATTCGGCCCCAATGCCGTCTTCAAGGGGATGAACCTTCTTGAAGGTGCAACCACACTGGAAAGGAATCAGCAGATTGGAGGCCACAAGGCATAAGTGCCCCTTCTGCTGACAGGCAGGAGGAGCAAGAAATGAGTTCAATAGGCGTAACGGCGATGCCGGCAAACTTCAGATATCGCGAGGTCTTCCTGAAGGGACGGCCACGGCACGACAGACAGGATCCGTTTCGGATCCGTCATCCGAGTATGGACAGAGGCCACCGGGCAAAGATCTTCGCCCCGTTCGATGCCCTGAAGGGCTTTAATGAGGCGGTCTCGGCAAAGGACGTCCTATATGAAAGCAGAATCGAGCTGCTGCAGGAGGATTCGGAAGAGCTTTCGCGGAGGCTGACCATCCTTCACAACCTGACATTCAACAGCCGGATTGCCAGGGAGAACCGCGTGCAGGTAACGGTTACATACTATGAGCCCTGCAGCGATGAAAACCATGAAGCATACGGCCTGAGAGGCCAGCACAAGACGATCACCGGTATCTGTTGGAATGTGGATGCCGAATTGAATCAGACGATCCTGATCGACAGGATAAAGCTCCCGCTGGGGAATGTCCTGAAGATCGAAGCTTCCGGCGATCTGTTCCGGAAGGACTGGGACGACCCCTGGAACTGATAAGAGTTTCCAGAATGTATTGTGGAGGTGAAACATGGTCTTAGCTGATCAAAATCGCATCCAATTCGGAACCGGCGATGTCGCGATCATGATGTCGATGGCCGGAACCAGATCAAAACCACAGGCTGTTG
>JAFOIR010000414.1 GCA_017420625.1 Bacillota bacterium | reverse complement strand
TCTGTATTCCGCCATCGGCATGGGCATCTTCACTCTGTTTATCCAGCTCTTCTCCAAGCTGTCTTTACCTTTTACGTCCCCTTTGACCTCTGTAGTCATGGGCGGTGTGCTGACAGGCCTTGGGGTAGGACTCATCTATCGAAGCGGGGCTTCTGTCGGCGGTACGGATATCATATCCAAGATCCTTCATAAATACTTTTCCATCAATATGGCAACTTCCGGACTGGTCATCAACGCAGTGATCGTCTTCGCTTCAGCCTTCATCTACGGCCTTGACCAGGCAGTCCTGACGATCTGCGCGATGTTTCTTTCCGCTCAGGTCAATTCCTTTGTCATCGACGGTATCGATCACCGCCGTGCGATCCTGATCATCACCGACAAGAAAGAAGAGCTTTCGACAGCACTGATGGAACGACTGAAACGCGGTCTGACCGTCATCGATGCCCAGGGAGCCTATACCGGTCAGGAACACTATCTGATGTACTGCGTCATCAACAAGCATCAGCTGGGCGTTCTCAAATCGATCGTCAAGCGTGTCGATCCGGATGCTTTCTTTACGATCATTACGGTGAACGGTGTTTACGGAAAAGGCACCAGCTTCTTCTCAATGAAACATATCGACAGTTAAAAAAACAATATAAGGAGGCTCTCCATGTTTCAGTCATTTCTCAATAATGTTGTGAAAAAGTCATCGGACGGTCAGGCAAACGAAGGCATCCGCAATGTGACTCTCGGACAGAAACGCTATACATTCCAGCGTTTCCCGGAAAATGCCGCGGAACTTCGGCAGGTGAACCGAGGCGGAGCAGAAGGCAAATATCTGGTCCTGCCCCTCATGATCGCGGCTTTCCGCACCTGGACACCACAGAACCCGGAAACCTGCTATGAGATGATGAAAGTTCTCATGAACTCACCGACTGCCGGTTCTATGGCACCTTTCAATAACTTTACAAAAGATTTCGTCCGCGCACGGATGATGCAGAACAACAAGTGGCAGTATATCGCCAACGCATACCTGGAGGGCGCTACTCCGCAGAACGGCTATACGCCGAATCAGCCCTTTGCTATTACCGTTCGCGAATACGTCTATGCTCCCCAGACTTCAACGATCTACGGCCGTACGCTTTCTGTCGAGAAGGTCGTTATTGAATTCCCCGGTGCCGACACCGAGCGTTCACTCTCTGTCTACCAGGATCCTGCCGACGGTCAGTGGTATGCCTTCAGTGACAGCTACGGAGGCCTGCTGGTAGATATAAAAACACCGATGAGATAAGCTTCGAAAGCGTCAGAACAAAAAAGAAACGACCGGTCAGGGATGATAAGGAATGATCCCCTTCCGGTCGTTTTTGTTTGCTTTTTAGAAATGACCGTGCTCATTGTGTACTTCAATTCCGGTCGTATCCATCATGCAGTCCCAGTGTTCAGCGAGCTTGCCGTCCTCCAGCCGATACAGATCGAAGACCTTCACGATCTTCTCTCCCATGATGCATCGGAAGAAAACACAAACCATATCTCCGTCTTCCAGGATCTTGATGATTTCTGCTTTTGGCTTTGCTGCCAGGAAATGCCGGAAAAATTCCTTAAAGCCCTCCCGGCCTTCCGCCACTTCCGGACTGTGCTGGATATAATCTTCACGCATCACCTGATCCAGATCCGACATATCCCACTGATTGAATACCTTTTCGTAGAAACGTTCTACGATCTCTTTGTTCGTCATTTCAGCCTCCAGGTGTTTTATTTTGAACTGATCTGAATTTTACCGTTTACGACTTCCAGCTTCACCTTATTGCCGGAAGCGCCGATCTCCTCCAGCATCTGTGATGGTATCTGCAGCCGTCCCGCACGGTCCAGCACAGCAAATTCTTCCTGCACCGAGTCTTCTGCGTCTTCCAGAGACCCGATACCGTCCAGGCGTTCGCGGTAGTTGGGACGCAGGATCATTTCGCTGGAAGTCTTGCCATCCCGAATGGCGACAACACGATTGACCTTTTTGGCCAGATGCCGGTCATGTGTGACGATCACGATCGTCAGTCCCAGCTGCTCATTCAGTTTACGGAACAGATCCAGGATATAATCCGACGTCTTCATATCGACACTTCCGGTCGGCTCGTCCGCCAACAGAAGTTTCGGGTTGTTCGCAAGAGCGATGGCGATCGCTACCCTCTGCTGTTCACCGCCGGAAAGCATTGAAAGCTTGTTTTTCGCGCGATGGCTCATCCCCACCATTTCCAGAAGCTCTGCCGCCCGTTCTTTCTGCTGTTTGATCGTGCCGAACATCATAGGCATTCGTACATTCTCGATCGCTGTCAGATACGGCACAAGGTTTCTCGCATTGTTCTGCCAGACAAAACCCACGACATCCCGTTTATATGCCACGAGCTCCGCTTCCGAGAGCTTGAACAGGTCCAGTCCGTTGACGATCAGCCTGCCTGCCGACGGGCGGTCCAGACCGCCGATCATATTCAGGAAGGTGGACTTTCCGGAGCCCGAATTACCGATGATAGCCATCAGTTCACCGTCATCGACGGTCAGCTCCAGTCCCTGCAGCGCCAGCACTTCGGTATCGATGGTCTTATAGATCTTCACGAGGTTTTCACATTCAATCATAATGCCAGGCCTCCTCTGTTGATGATCTGACCGTCTTCCAGCTCATACAGCGCATCTCCGATATCCATCAGGCCGGTATCATGGGTCGTCATGATCACACTGACGCCCTCTTGTGCACAAAGATCTTTAAAGATCTTCACAACAGCAAGGCCGGTGTTGGTATCCAGCTCTGCCGTAGGCTCATCCGCAAAGAGTACGGCCGGCTGAGCGGCGACCGCCCGCGCGATCGCTACTCTTTGCTGCTCACCGCCTGACATTTCCTGCGGCATGTGCGTCATACGGTTAGCCAGTCCCACCATATGCAGGCATTCCTCAGCGCGTTTTTTCCAGTCGCCTTCGTACCTTGCCAGCCGGAGCGCAAATTCTACATTCTCATAGGCTGTCATCATTGGAATCAGCGCGACCGACTGATATACATATCCTACCTGTTTGCGCCTCAGTTTATCCCGGCCGCTGTCTGACAAAGCCGTCACATCCGTCTCGCCGATATATACTTTTCCCTTGGTCGGCACATCCAGTGCGGACAGAATATTGAGAAGTGTCGTCTTTCCGGAACCGGACCGGCCTTTCAGGATCGTTAGCTTGCCGGTCGGGATCGTCAGGTTGATGTCACGAAGTGCCCAGAACGTATTTCCTCCGACGGGAAAACCACGATGAACATTCTCTGCTTTGATCATATACTGCATGGCTTAGTCCTCCCCCAGTTTCAGAGCCTGGGCGATCTTGATGCTCTTGATGATCCGCCCAAGGATCAGCATGCATACGATCATAACGACAATGACCACTGCATAGAGTTTCATTTCATCGGATACGGCACTGGTTACTTCCAGCGGAATCAGCTGGTCTGTACTGGAGTAAGCCATCTGAATCATCGGGACGTACAGCCTGCCGGCCAGCCGTCCGACCAGCGCACCAACCACCATCGAGAGAATGGAGAGAAAGACCTGTTCATTCACCAGCATGCCCAGAATTTCTCTCATGGTCATACCCATGGCGCGGAAAATACCGAACTGCAGCTGACGGGATCGAATGGAAAGGATCCAGTAAATCAGGAAGCCAACCGAGCAAAGCGCCAGCACAACGATAAATCCCACGGTCAGTATTCCATTGGTTGCCTGAAAGACAGGGTCATTTTTCAGTGCGATGAGCTGTGCATTGGTGTCATAGAAATAGGTAAAAGCCGTACCGGTAGAGGCTGCGAAATCATAGATAAACTGAGAGGAATCCGTCTTGTTTTTCATCCAGATCTGATAAGGCTGCATTCCCCACTTGGTCTGCAGATAGTTCAGATTCGCGATCATGAAATAGGATTCACCTGTTTCAGTTGCTTCCGGCGGAATCATGGATGGGAAATAATCGACAAACCCGTAAATCGTGCCGCGGATCAGATTCTTATTGGTCGTTTTATAAGTAATGTGATCCCCCAGCTTCAGTCCCAGCAGATCGCGGAAGCTGGTCGAAACCAGCAAACCTTCCGGATCCTGACTCATGGCATTCAGGAAGTTGTACCAATGGCTGTCCAGCAGTCCATCCTTGAAATAGGCGGTCTCTCCGAAAGCCTTTGTTTCGATACCCATGAGCGTGATATCTTTGAGATTCTTGGAACCGATATTGGTCGAGATACTGTGATTCAGATATACCTTGGCAAAGGACGATATCCCTTCAATCTGTTCATACCGATGATAATCCGGCTCAATATAGATCGTCTCGATATTTCCCTCCGCATCGGCATACGACCGGCCTTTCCATTTTTCCTGAAAAACGATATCTGCACCCGTCGCATAGCGAATCTTTTCTTCCGCATTGGCGTTGATCGTACGAGCCGTTTCCGCACTGAAGATTCCCAGCGCCAGTGTCAGAACCAGAAAGATCATAATAAAATTCTGATTGCCCTTTGTCCGCAGCATCCGAAGGAAGGAAGCATACAGTCCGGGAGACCAGTGTTTTTTGAAAAGACCGAAAATCGCCTTGATGATCCATGGAAAGATCCGCACAAAGAGCAGCGCACAGCCAAGCATGAACATGGAGCTGCACATATACAAAAGAGGATCCAGCGATGCTCCGCCTTCCAGCTGACTGGAAAGAAAAGCCGCCTGCTGATGATAGCTGTAAAGGCCATAAAGTGAAACGCCCAGCAGGATTATGTCCAGAAACAGTTTCTGCCAGATAGGTTTGTCCGATTTGTGTTTGGCCCTTTTATAATCGACAATACTGACCCGGCTGTGTCTGATCGCCGGAAGAACCATGGCCAGCATACCTACCAGGGCTGCCCCTGCAGAAAATGCCCAGACCGGCAGTGCAAAACGAACCGAGAGAGAACGCCTCTGGACAAACTCCAGAAATGCATTGGAGGATCCGATGATCTGACAGATCATGTATCCCAGCGGAATTCCGACTGCAAGAGACAACACGGCAATGATCAGACTCTGCAGAATATAAATGGTCATGATCTGTTTGCGGGAAGCTCCGCGGCTCTTGATCATGGCAATCTCATTCTGGTCCATGCCGAGCATCTGGCCGGAAACCATGATAATAAAAGCCATCAGGAGCAGGAAGACCGGAACCTGAAGCACGATCAGGGTCACATTGAGCCGTTTTGCATTCTGACCGTATTCACTGAGGATCTTTTCATAGCGTGCATTCATCGCATTAGGAAAGATCTCATTCATCCTTTCGCGGTAACGCTCGGTATACTCCAGAAGGCTGTCCACATCCGTTCCACGGATCTTTGTATAGTCGATCAGCACGTACATTGTTTCGTTGAACTGCTGTCTTGAGGCCTCATCCCGGATCCACAGATCATAAAAAGCTTCCGGCTCGACATATAAAATGTTGGAAGCCTGATTGGGATTGTAGACCCAGAAGGGATCTGTTTCACTGGCAGGTTCGAAGACGCCGGTGATCCGAACTTTATATGGATTTTTATCCGGATCGAGGATCTTCTCAAACAGAATCTCCTCGCCTATATACAAATTGCAGCTCATCAGCGTCTTCTGACTTACGACAGCTTCCATCGTATTATCAGCTGTTTTTTTCGACGGCATTTCACCGCTGATCAGTTTGATATGATCCTGATAATCACTGATCGCATCAACTCTGGTTCCGAAAGTATTATTCGGTCCGCCTACCTGATGGGTCGAACGAATGTCCGATCTGAAATACTCTTTGATCTGATAAACCACGTCAATAGGGGCATCTTCAGCCAGATCAGCAGACAGCTCTTCCATCTGCGACAGATTGACAAACTTGGCCGGTGTAGCCATGGAATAGTTGCCTCTCAGTTCAATAATACCCGGGTATATACCGGAAGAGGTCATTTCGCTCTGAAGATTTCTCTGCAGCATTCTCTGCAGAACGGCATCCGAATACATCGGTGAACAGGCAGCAATACTGATCAGAAGAATGTTGCCGATGAGCAGACTGACGGCCATCCAGATATTGTTCAGCAGTTTATTCTTTACATAGGATAACATTTTCTACCCCCTGCCTCATTCGATGACCAGGGTCTGGCCTTCTTCCAGTCCCTCTGTGATCCAGACGCTGCCCGCATTCTGTCCGCCTACCTTGACATAGGTCTTACTGACAGAAGATGTTCCCACAAGCACCAGAACATAATATTGGTTGCCTTCTTTTTTCAGCGCTTTGCTGTCAATGAGCAGAACATCTGTCTTTTTCAGGATCGTTCCGCTGATCCTCACTGCACCGATCAGATCTTCGTCTCCCAGTTCCTGGTCGATCTCGATCCAGACCTCATCTTCTGAAGAACCGGTGACCGCAGCGCAGCTGACCACTGTTCCCGTAAACTCCTTTTTCGTTCGCTGATCGATCACATTGACATGGCTCATATACGGAACATTTCCATAAACGTTGGTATTCGTAAAGCTGATGGCACGTGTCGCGATCTCTGCAACGACCACCACCGGCTCCCGGGTGTCGACATTGTCGCCCGATCGGAAATATCTGGTCGTATACATGACGATCCCATCGAAGGGAGCTATCAGGGAATTATTATTTTTTCTTTCTCTCAGCCGGTCAAGAGCAGCCTGTGCAACGGAGATCCGGTACCAGCCGGAAGCATTCGCTTCATTATACTGATTTCGCAGCATTTCCAGTTCCATGGAAGCAATCTCATAGGCTGTTCCTTCCAGTCCGGCCAAAGATGCCTGCTTGGCAGAAATACGGGCTTCATACGATGACTGAAGAGAACTTAAGGAGGCTCTGGCTTCTGTAACCGCCAGTTCTCTCTCCAGAATATCGGCTTCACTGACGCCCGTTTCAAAGGTTGCCAGCACCTGTCCCTTTGTCACGATCTCTTCCCGTTCTACCAGGAGTTCATCATAATGGTCGTCGCTGTATTTCCAGTACATGAACTCTCCCTGGCGGAAGGTCATCTTGGAATCGATCTGATAGTCGATCTGAAAATCACCGCGTGTGACTTTCGTCGTACGGTATTCGTTCTGGGCGATCGTACCCGGATCCATATATTCACTCTTAATGTCCCTGTCGCTACTGCCGGAACATCCCGAAAGCAGGAGGCAGATCACCAGAAGAAGAAGGAGCATTCTATTCCGCATCATACAGCATATCTCCTTCCTTTAAACCGTCCAGGATCTCATAGTAGGTAGTCGTCTCGAGGCCAAGCGTGACATAAGTCTTCATCCGCTGACCATCCTGGTCGAGATAGACATATGTACCATATTCATCAGAGGATATACATCCCCGCGGTACGACCAGCGCATCCGCCCGATAGCCCCGATAAAGACGAATGGTGCCGGTCATGCCGTAAGCAACCTGATGACGGGATCCGTCCTGATCGCCAGGCAGTTCAAACCATGTGGGAAGACTTTCTCCGTTCATGGTCTTTTTCATATATTCATCATTTTCATATGGAATATAACTGACATCCAGCGTCCGGCCGTCAATCTGAATATCCATCTTGACAAACCCCTGCATGGCTGTATTGTTAAAAGACGGTCCCTTGAAGCGCAGTCTGGATTCATCTGCCAGGATGATCAGTGTTTCATATTCTCCGGCATACTGCCCCTGATAGAAACAAACCTGTACCACACGTCCCGCAAAAGGAGCCTTCAGTTCATTCTGGCCAAGCTTGGCTTCCATGAGTTCGATTTCCGTATTGATCTGGGAGAGTGTCTGCCAATGATCTTCTTCTGCCTGAGACAGGTCCAGCTGTGCCTGTCTTAGTTCGATCTCGCTCATCTCAATCTCATGAGAAGCGCTTTCTATATTTTTGTTTTCCGTTTCGATCAGTTTCTCTGCGGCAGCCAGTGCGTCTTCCAGGGCTTTGATCTGAGCTTCTGCCTGCTCCGCCGCTGCCTGATCCGCCGCTTCACGTGTTTCTTTTTCCTTGTCGACCAGTTCCTTTTGTACTGCCAGAAGCTCCAGACCGTTCTCCTGTTCCAGAACCGCTTTCTGATAATCCGCTTCAGCCTGTGTCAGCGTTTCTTTCGCTTCAGAAATCGCTGTTTTGGCAGTCTCGATCCGGTTTTCTGCTGATGTGACAGCACTTTGTGCCGCTTCCAATTCATCCTTGGCTTTCTGGAAGGCAGCTTCTTTCTTTTTCAGTTCTTCCTGCAAAGCATTGCCTTCATCACCAGTCTCAGATCCTCCGCCGGAGGATTCTTCCCC
>JAFOIR010000413.1 GCA_017420625.1 Bacillota bacterium | reverse complement strand
TGTTCCGAGCTTCTATCCCTATTCCTACGAAGAGCAGCAGAAAGGCGCCGAGAACCTGCGCCCCATGACCTACTCCCCCTGGGTACAGGAACAGATGGCCCAGGGCAAGAAGGTCTTCCCGCATTTTCTGGGAACCGATAAGCTCGGCCGTGACTACGCCGTACGTATTATGGTCGGAAGCCGTATCTCCCTGACCGTCGGTCTGGTCGCCGCCGTCATCATTTTGTTCATCGGCGCGCTGTACGGCTCCATCGCCGCCTTCTTCGGCGGGTGGGTCGATATCATCATGATGCGGATCGTTGATATCATCTACACCATCCCGGACGTACTGCTGATCGTTCTGATCTCTTTTGCCGTAAGACCCTCCCTGGACAAGCTCTCGGAGGTGGCCGGATTCCACTGGATCCATACGGTGGGCCCGAACCTGATCAGTATCTTCATCGTATTTGCGCTGCTGTACTGGGTCGGTATGGCCCGAATCGTCAGAAGCCAGGTACTGGTCCTTAAGGAAAGCGAATATGTCACCGCAGCCAGAGCCTTAGGTGCCGGCAACGGACGGATCGTTCGCAAGCACCTTTTAACCAACTGTATCGGAACCCTGATCGTAACCACCACTTTGCAGATTCCTTCTTCGATCTTTACGGAGAGTTATCTTTCCTTCCTTGGACTGGGCGTCGCAGCGCCGCTGCCGTCACTCGGCAGTCTAGCCAGCAACGCCATCAACGGAATGAACACCTATCCCTATCTGCTGGTTGCTCCTGCTGTCCTGATCAGTCTGATCATCCTCAGCTTCAACCTGTTCGGCGACGGTCTTCGGGATGCTTTTGATCCCAAGATGAAGAAGTAAGGGGGGAGAAAAATGAGTGAACATTTGGTAGATATACAGAATCTTCACCTGTCCTTCTTTACACCCGCCGGCGAAGTCAAGGCACTGAACGATGTAACAATCTTCCTGGACGAGGGCGAAGTCCTCGGAATCGTCGGTGAATCCGGCTCCGGAAAGAGCGTTACCGCCTCCGCCATTATGGGCATCACCGCCGATCCCGGCCGGATCGTCTCCGGCACGGTCCTGTTCAACGGACACAACATCGGCGAGCTCTCCGAGAAGGAACTGAGAGGAATCCGCGGCAAGGAAGTATCCATGATCTTCCAGGATCCCATGACCTCCCTCAACCCGGTCTACACGATCGGCAATCAAATCGAGGAGTCGATCCTGCTGCACACCGAAAAAACCAAGGCCGAAGCCAGAGAAAGAGCCATCGAGCTTCTGAGACTGGTCGGCATCAATGAACCCGAAAAGCGGATCAAACAGTATCCGCACGAACTCTCCGGCGGTATGCGTCAGAGAGTCATGATCGCCATCGCACTCGCCTGTGAGCCCAAGCTGCTCATCGCCGACGAGCCCACCACCGCACTGGACGTGACCATCCAGGCACAGATCCTGGAACTGATCATGGAACTGAAGGAAAAGCTCGGTATGGCGGTCATCCTGATCACCCATGACCTGGGCATCGTTTCCTCCATGTGTGACCGCATCGCCGTCATGTATGCCGGCAAGGTCATCGAGTGCGGAACGACGGACGACATCTTCTACAACCCGCAGCATGAATATACCAAGGGCCTCTTAAGAAGCGTCCCGAATCTGTTCGAGGAAGAAGCTACCCGGCTGATCGCCATCGAAGGTACCCCCGTGGACATGCTTAATCCCCCGGCAGGATGCCCCTTCGCACCCCGGTGCCCGAAGTGCATGAAGATCTGTCTTCGCGAAATGCCGCCCTATCATGAATTCACGGACATTCATTATTCTGCCTGCTGGCTCACCCAGAAAGCGGAAATGGAAAGCGGAAAGGAGGCTGACTGATGGCAGATAAAGACATCCTGGTAGAAGTCCAGCACCTGAAGCAGTACTTTCCGGTAGCCGGATCTTCGATCTTCAAAAAAGCCTATGTCAAAGCAGTCGACGACGTATCCTTCGCCATTCCCAGAGGAACCACGCTTGGTCTGGTAGGTGAATCCGGCTGCGGCAAGACCACCACCGGACGAAGCCTTCTGCAGCTCTACGAGCCAACGGCCGGCCGCATCATCTATGACGGCGAAACCATCTTCGACTCCGGACTGGACGGCAAGAAGGTCAAAGTCAACATGCTGCCTTACCGCCGCAAAATGCAGATCGTTTTCCAGGATCCCTACGCAAGTCTGAATCCCCGTATGACGGTCGGCGATATCGTCGGTGAAGCGATCGACATCCATCACCTGGCATCAAGCAGGGCAGAGCGGCATGACAAGATCATCCAGATGCTGCAGCGAGTCGGACTGAACTCCGAACACGCCAACCGCTATCCCCACGAATTCTCCGGCGGACAGCGCCAGAGGGTCGGCATCGCCCGCGCCCTCGCGGTGGATCCGGAATTCATCGTCTGTGACGAACCCATCTCCGCTCTGGACGTATCCATCCAGGCACAGGTCATCAACATGCTCGAAGACCTGCAGAAAGAGTTCAGCCTGACCTACCTTTTTATCGCGCATGACTTAAGCGTGGTCAAGCACATCTCTTCCCGGATCGGCGTTATGTATCTGGGCAAGATGGTCGAAATGGGCGACAGCAACGAAATCACTTTCCACAGCGCTCACCCCTATACGAGAAGCCTGATCTCCGCGATCCCCATTGCGGATCCCAAGACCAGCCGCGCTTCCAAACGTATCGTCCTCGAGGGCGATATCCCCAGCCCGGTGAACCCGCCTTCAGGCTGCCATTTCCGTACCCGCTGTCCCTACGCGGATCAGTGCTGCGCGGAGCAGGAGCCTGAGTGGAAAGAGATAAGCCCCGGTCACTTCTGTGCCTGCCATCACCTGGACAAGGTACAGTGACCCTTTCACCTTGATAGTGTCCCACTTCCCGAAGAGGGAAGAAGGATGTTATAAAACACATATCCTAAATAGGAGGAGAACATGAAAAAAGTAATGACACTGATCGCTCTTGCGCTTTGCCTTTGCCTGGCTCTGACAGCCTGCACCGGCAACAACGCATCCAAAGGCGATAAGATCCTGAACGTTCAGGTCGGTCCTGATCCTGAGACTCTGGATCCCGCACTGAACAGTGCAGTCGACGGCGGCAACATGCTGCTTCACACCTTTGAGTGCCTTCTGACCGTTGATCAGAATGGTGCGATCGCTCCCGGCTGTGCCGAGACCTGGGAATCTTCCGAGGACGGCCTGACCTGGACCTTCCATCTGCGCAAAGGCCTGAAATGGTCTGATGGTTCTGACTTCAAGGCTTCTGACTTTGTTTACAGCTGGCAGCGTGTTGCGAATCCCGCAACGGCAGCTCCCTATGCTGACACCGTTCTGTGGCCGGTCGAGAACTTCGACGCAGTCTTCGCAGGAGAGGCTGATCCCTCTACCCTTGGCGTTTCCGCTCCCGATGACACCACGTTCGTCGTTAAGCTGAGCGCTGCCTGCCCGTACTTCGAGAGCCTTGCTGCTTTCGCTACCCTGAGCCCTGTCAACCCCAAGACGGTTGATGCCAACGGCGATGCATGGGCAGTCAAACCTGAGACTTACATCTCCAATGGTCCTTTCATGATCACCGAGTGGGTTCCCGGAAGCCACATCATCACCATGAAGAACCCCAACTACTGGAACAAGGATGCCATCAAACTTGACGGTATCAAATGGCTGCTGATCGAAGATTCCAACGCTTCCTACAGCGCATATCAGACCGGCGAAGCTCTCTTCATCAAAGACGTTCCTACCGAAGAGATCCCCAGCCTGATGAACAATCCTGAATTCCACATCGACCCGATCATCGGTACCTACTACCTGAACCTGAACTGCGATGTCGCTCCTTTCGACGATGCTCGCGTTCGTAAGGCTATGAGCCTTGCCATCGACCGTGACTATGTTGCCAAGACTGTTATGCAGGGCACCTACGTAGCAGCTTACAACTTCATGGGTCCCGGCTGGGCAGATCCCGCTGGCGGCGACTTCTTTGAGAATGCAAACGGCGGCAAGCCCTACATCAGCTCCGACTACGAAGCCAATCTGGCAGAAGCGAAAGCTCTGATGCAGGAAGCCGGATACAGCGGAAGCGCTGACAATCTGGATGTCAAGATCACCTATTCCACCAACGATTCCGGTTACCACAAAGTCGTTGCAGAGTACCTGCAGCAGGCATGGAAAGAAATCGGTATCGACATGACCCTTGAGACTGTTGAATGGGCTTCCTTCACTCCCATGCGCCGCGCTGGCGACTACATGGCTGCCCGTAACGGCTGGGTAGGCGACTACTCTGATCCTTCCAACATGATCGAGCTGCTGTATTCTTCCAACGGTAACAACGATGGAAATTACAACAACCCCGACTTTGATGCTGCGATCGATATCTCTCGTTCCACGATGGATGTCAACGAGCGTAGTGCTGCTCTTCATCAGGCTGAGGACATTCTGATGGAGACCGCCGGCTGCGTACCGGTAGCTTACTACACCGACTTCTATCTGCAGAGCGCCAAGATCACCGGAATGTGGCATTCACCCTACGGTTACTGGTACTTCATGTTCGCGGACATCGCTGAATAAGAAGAGCAGAAAAAAGAATAGCAAAACAGGCATGACCCTCAAAGTCATGCCTTTTTGTTTGCCCTAATCTCGCCTTCCGCCCCTCATTCCAGCCGCCCTCGTCGCACTCGCCGGCCCTTTTCGGCAAAAACGACAATGCATTGTTGTTTTTGCCGGACTTTTCTCCGCGCCAGCGGGTCTCAAATGCCTCCGCTGTCAAATTCCGGCCAGCTAAGCCCATTTCCCGGCCGGCGCCTTCTGTCCCCGCCACCCGCTTGTCGGTCAAAAAACCTTTTTCTCACATTTCGACCGACGCGTCGGTCAGAATCATGAAAAAAGAGAAAGGCGACCGACACTCCTGCGAGTGTTTCGGTCGCCAAATACATTTTATGCCCTCCTGACCGACTAATTCGGTCAAACAGGAGAAAAAGTCACTTCTCGACCGACAGCCGTCGGTCGAGGTATTCTTAAAATAGTTTTCTGACCGACACGTCGGTCAGAATCAAGAAAAAAGAGAAAGGCGACCGACACTCCTGTGAGCGTTTCGGTCGCCAAATACATTTTATGCCCTCCTGACCGACTAATTC
>JAFOIR010000412.1 GCA_017420625.1 Bacillota bacterium | reverse complement strand
GGTGCTGACGATGCTCCCGCAAAGAGCACCGGCAAGTCCCACGAACACTGGCATTCCAAGTCCTACTCCCATTGTGGGGGAAAGGCTGTACATGTAGGTGCAGACGATCAGTCCCATGCCATAGGCTGTTCCCAGATTCGTCAGTGCCGGGAACTGATAGTTCTTGAAGAAATGTTTGAAATTCTTATCTTCTGTGAGTGCCAGGATAGCCGGATTGTCAGAAAGAAAGGTTGAAACGACGCCAAGTGCGGCCGCACCGGGAAGTCCGAAGATCGGCTTCATCAGCGGCTGCAGCAGTCGGTTTACCAGGGAAACAAATCCAAATTCTGAAAGAAGGGCTGAGATTGCTCCCATCAGCACACAGATCGCGGTAATATAAAGTACCGTATCGATCAGTAGTCGATAGGCAGTATTCATCATCGTATTGAGTGCATTGGCCAATCCCATCTGACTGGCGAACAGAATAAAAATACCGATAAAAATGACTGGGAACAGAAATGTTTCTACTCCCAGTTCTTTTGTATAAGATATTCCCTTGATTTTGATTGGTTCCCGCATGACGCTATCTCCAAATAGTTGTAAGATTCTGACATCCGGTATTATAACAGAATCACTATCGGAATAAAAGACATAATCCAAAATCCTTTTTTACAATCCGTTTTGCAGATTCTGTTCTTTTTCTTCTGTCGTTTTCTTTCCACCTTCCTGAGAGGAGGCTTGCTTCATTTCATTCTTCTTTTCAAGAAACTTTTCCAGACTGCTCCCTGCCTGCATGTATTTTTCCAGCAATCTTTCCTTATCTCTGGATCCGAGCATGATCCATCCATTCTCATCCACTTGCATCAGACGATCCATTTCTTCACTCAGTTCCTTAATACTGTTTACAAAAGTCTGATGCTCCGGATTGATGATCCGACTCTCACGGATCTTTTTTAACAATTCTTCTCTGGTTAATTCGTCTGGCATATATGATTCTCGATTGACGAAAAGCCGCCTGTTTAGTAAAATCAGATGGTATTGGTATGCACGTAAAAAAGGAGATTCACATGAAGCGTCTTTCTGTTTATATCCGTCCGTACAAAAAAGAATGTGTGATCGCGCCGCTTCTCAAATGTATGGAAGCCCTGGTCGATCTTTTCGTGCCTCTCTGCATGGCAGATCTGGTCGACATTGGTATTCACGGAAACAATGTACCCTATATCTGGCGTATCGGACTCATATTATTTGGTCTTGCGCTGGCAGGTCTTCTCTTTTCTGTCATCGCACAGTGGTTTGCAGCCAAAGCTGCTACAGGCTTTGCTGCCGGCCTGCGTAAGGATACCTTCCATCATATCCAAACCCTTTCTTTCTCCAGTGCTGACAAGATCGGCACCGATACTCTGATCACCCGTCTTACGTCCGACATCAACCAGACGCAGACCGGCATCAACATGGGGCTTCGTCTGTTGCTCCGCTCACCTTTTATCGTGTTTGGTGCAATGATCATGGCATTTCGGGTCGATGTGCCATCCGCCTGGATCTTTGCTGTCACGATCCCGATACTTGCGGTCATCGTCTACGGGATCATGTGGATCACGATCCCGCTTTATAAGAAAGTCCAGTCCCAACTGGACGGTGTTGTCTCCTCCACCCGTGAAAACCTGACCGGCGTGCGAGTGATCCGAGCTTTTCGTCTGCAGGAAAAGGAGCGCCAAAGCTTTGAAGAGAAAACGGATCTTCTGACAATTGCATCCGAAAAAGTCGGTCGGTTTTCAGCACTTACCAACCCTCTCACCTATATCATCATCAACCTTGCAACCGCATATCTGATCTACAAAGGTGCACTTCGCGTCAATATCGGTTCTCTTACCCAGGGCCAGGTCATTGCACTGTTGAATTATATGGCGCAAATTCTGGTTGAACTAGTGAAACTGGCCAATTTGATCGTTACCCTCACCAAGGCGCTCGCGAGCGCCGGCCGTGTCGAATCCATTCTGCTGACAGAAAGTGATATGAAGGATGGAACAGAAGGCTTCCCGAACGATACGACCATCCGTTTCGATCAGGTAGGATTTACCTATCGTGATGCCAGCGAAGAATCTCTTTCCAATATCTCCTTTACAGCGAAGCCCGGAGAAACGATCGGTATCATCGGAGGTACCGGCAGCGGAAAATCCACGTTGGTGAACCTTATTCCAAGATTTTATGATGTCACAGAAGGACAGATCTCAATCGGCGGAAAAGATATCAGGAATCTGAAGCTGTCCGATGTTCGCGGCGCTATTGCTGATGTCCTTCAGAAGGCACTTCTGTTTCGCGGTACGATTCGTGATAATATGCATTTCGGCCTGCCCGGTGCTTCGGATGAAGAGATCTGGGAAGCGCTTGAATCTGCACAGGCAGCCGAATTTGTCCGATCCAAACCGGAAGGACTGGATTCGCCGGTCGAACAGGGAGGACGCAATCTCTCCGGCGGTCAGCGTCAGCGACTGACCATTGCCCGGGCGCTTGTTCGTAAACCTAAGATTCTGATTCTGGATGACTCCGCTTCTGCACTCGATTTTGCAACCGATGCCGCTCTTCGCCATGCTGTTAAAGAGCTTTCCTATCATCCGACTACTCTGATCGTTTCCCAGCGTGCCTCATCCATCATGTATGCGGATCAGATCCTGGTACTCGATCATGGGAATCTGGTCGGAAAGGGAAAGCACGAAGAACTTCTTCGTACCTGCCATATCTACCGTGAGATCTATGACACTCAGACCAGAAAGGAGGGTGAAGAAGCATGAAAAAGTCAGGCAATGAAAAACAGATCATGAAGAAGGTACTGAAATACGTCCATCGTCATATGCCGCTGGTCGTGATCTCTATCCTTTCTGCAGCTTTTGTTGTTGCACTTACGCTGTACCTTCCTATTTTACAAGGTCAGGCGATCGATAAGATCATCGGCAAAGGGCAGGTTGATCTGAAGGGTCTGGTTCAGATCCTGCTCATTATGGGCGGCGCAGCTCTGATCACAGGTTTTTTGCAGTGGCTGCAGAATATCATCAATAATCGTGTCACTTTCCGTGTTGTCAAAAGTCTTCGGGACGATGCTTTCCGTAAGATCGAAAATCTTCCCCTCTCCTATCTGGATGCTCATCCTTCCGGCGATATCGTCAGTCGGGTGATTGCTGATGCTGATCAGTTTTCAGATGGTCTGCTCATGGGTTTCACACAGTTGTTTTCCGGCGTCCTGATGATTCTGGGAACGCTGGTCTTCATGTTCTCGATCAGCTGGCAGGTAGCACTATTGGTTGTAGTTCTGACGCCTGTCTCTCTCTTCGTCGCCAAGTTTATTGCAGAACATACCTATAAACATTTCAAAAAGCAAAGTGAGATCCGCGGCCGCCAGACTGCCCTGATCGATGAAATGATCACTGGTCAGAAGGTCGTACAGGCATACGGACAGGAAGCATCCGTACAGGCAGACTTTGATGAGATCAATGATGATCTGCAGAAGAGCTCCTTAAAAGCTGTTTTCTTCAGTTCTCTGACCAATCCGGTCACGCGTTTCGTCAATTCTCTCGTTTACGCCGCTTCCGGTACGCTCGGCGCTTATCTGGCTCTGACCGGTCATATCACAGTCGGACAGCTTTCCGCGGTCCTTTCTTATGCGAATCAATACTCCAAACCGTTCAACGAGATCAGCAGTGTGGTTACCGAGCTGCAGAACGCCATTGCCTGTGCCGGACGTCTTCTTGAACTGATCGAACTGGACAGTGAGAAAGCCGATCCTTCTCCCGCAAAGACGATCGAAGATTTTTCCGGAAAAGTCGATATCGATCATGTCGACTTTTCCTACGTGCCTGAGCGTCCGCTCATTCAAAATTTTAACCTGCATGTTAAACCCGGTCAGAAGGTCGCGATCGTAGGTCCCACCGGCTGTGGCAAAACCACGCTGATCAATCTGCTGATGCGTTTCTACGATGTCAAAGCCGGAGATATTTCGATCGAAGATGCCAGTATTTATGATATTACCAGAGACAATCTTCGCCGCGGATTCGGGATGGTCCTGCAGGATACCTGGATCAAGGAAGCATCTGCCAGGGAAAATATTGCCATGGGAAAACCGGATGCCACGGAAGAAGAGATCATCGCTGCTGCCAAAGCAGCCCATGCGGATTCCTTTATTCGCCGTCTGCCCCATGGATATGATACGATCCTGCATGACGGTTCTGATCTTAGTCAGGGTCAAAGACAGCTGCTTTGTATTGCCAGAGTCATGCTGGCACTTCCCCCCATGCTCATCCTGGACGAAGCAACCAGTTCAATCGATACTCGTACCGAGATGCAGATTCAGCAAAGCTTTGATGCGCTGACAAAAGGCAGGACCAGCTTTGTAGTTGCTCATCGCCTTTCGACAATTCGCAGCGCCGATGTGATTCTCGTCATGAGGGACGGCAATATTGTGGAGACCGGCACCCATACTTCTCTTCTGTCCAAAGGCGGTTTCTATGCCAATCTGTATAACAGCCAGTTTGCCAAGAGTTGATTTTTGGAGGAACTCACAAGCGTTTTTGCCTGTCAGATATGGTAAACTATGAACATACTTTATCCCGCCAAACAGGAGGAATTATGTTCGATTTTCAGGAAATTGTGAACGTCGATCCAGAGATCGCGGAATTGATTCAAAAAGAACAGCAGCGTCAGGAAGACCGTGTGGAGCTGATCGCTTCGGAAAACTTTGTTTCCAAAGCAGTGATGGCTGCTATGGGATCTGCTTTGACCAATAAATATGCCGAAGGATATCCCGGCAAACGTTATTACGGTGGCTGCGACTATGTCGATCAGGTCGAAACGCTTGCCATTGAACGTGCCAAGGAGCTGTTCGATGCCAAATTTGCAAACGTACAGCCGCATTCCGGTTCCCAGGCTAACTTTGCTGTCTATCAGGCCTTTTTGAAGCCTGGTGATACGATCCTTGGAATGAGCCTTGCTGCCGGCGGACATCTGACACATGGTGCTCCCGTCAATGTCTCCGGCCGTTCCTACAACGCTGTCGGCTATGGTGTCGATAAAGAGACCGGATGTATCGACTACGACGAGGTTCGTCATCTTGCCCATGAGTGCAAGCCTCAGATGATCGTTGCAGGTGCCAGTGCCTATTCACGGACGATCGATTTCGCAGAATTCAGAAAAATTGCTGATGAAGTCGGTGCGATGTTTATGGTCGATATGGCCCATATCGCAGGTCTGGTTGCTGCCGGCCTTCATCCCAATCCCATGCCCTACGCCGATGTCGTGACTACGACTACCCACAAGACCCTGCGTGGTCCGAGAGGCGGCATGATCCTCACGAACAATGAAGAATATGCGAAAGCGATCGACAAATCGATCTTCCCCGGCATCCAGGGCGGTCCTCTCTGCCATGTGATCGCAGCCAAGGCTGTCTGCTTCAAGGAAGCACTTTCTCCTGCATTCAAGAAATATCAGAAACAGATCGTCCGCAACGCTTCTGCCCTCTCTGCTGCTTTGAAGGAACGCGGATTTGACATCGTCTCCGGCGGAACTGACAACCATGTCATGCTGGTAGATCTTCGACCCAAAGGAATTACCGGCAAACGAGCCGAGAAACGTCTGGAGAGAGTTTTCATTACCTGCAACAAGAATGCGATCCCCTTCGATCCGGAAAAACCTACGGTCACTTCCGGTATTCGGCTGGGAACGCCGGCCGTTACGACCCGCGGCATGAAAGAAGCAGATATGAATATTATCGCTGATGTCATCGACAGAGTCCTTTCCGCAAACGCAGACGACAAAGAAACCTTTGCCAGGATCATCGAAGAAAACCGAGAGATCATCAAAGGTCTGCTGGAGAGATATCCGCTGTACAAATAAGAAAACACACAAAAAAATTGACGAATAACGCTAAGAACCCAGGACGAAGTTTTTATCCCTCCGGGTTGAGGCCAAGCCTCAAAAGTCGGGATAAAAACTGCCCTGGGTTCTTTACGCTTTCTCAAGAAAACTTTTGTGTGCTTTCAGTCTAAATCATTAGATCTTACCAGAAGTGCCGCCATGAACTCCTCCGCCGCCTCCGCCGGAAGGACGGGTCGTTGTCGGACGATTGGGATCCTGTGGCTGCTGTCTGGGTGTTCTGGTTACCTGAGAATACAGATACTGTTCTCTGGCGTCAACCAGCTGCAGGCTGTTCTGCCGCACATAATTTCTGGCACCCTGCTGTTGATGGACGGAAGTCAAGGCTGCTTTCTGGCCGCCGGTACCGATCCATCCGGCAATCGCACCAACGACGGCGGCGATAGGTGCCCAGATGGGATTATGCTTCTTCTCTACCGGCTGAACCGGTTGATTTGCACTTTGCAGATAATAATCTGCACCGGCACCAAACTTGGCAATTGCGCCAGCGTAATCACCGCTCCTTAAGAAAGGCGCGACCTGACCGATCAGCTCTTCGCACTCATAGTCAGAAAATACACTGTATGCATATCCGGCAGTCGAAAAAGCGTATTCACTTTCATCGATCGCAAACAGGAGAACAATTCCGTTGTTTGTAGAACCATAGCCTACATTTTCATCGAAATAGGTATCCGCTGCGTCCGTTGAGGTAACGCCATTTAAAGACTGAAGCAGAACAAATACGATATCGCACTGATTGTTGTCACTGTACGTCTTCAGCTGACTGTTCAGATCACTGAGCTGCTCCTGCGTCAGAACACCGGCTTTGTCAACGACAAATACCGATGCGGCAGAGGAACTCACCGCACCAATGATCGAAACACTTAAGATCAGGGCTACCAGCAGTGCAAGGATAGAACGAACATTTAATCTTTTCATTTTTCATCCCTCCTTACAGCAGCTGGAAGAGCCAGGAGGCTCCGTATACAAGGGCTGCCACAATACCGGCAGTCAGTCCCCATTTCTTCCAGTACAGTTTCTTGTCCATCGGCAGATCACCGACAAACTTGCCTGTTTGTCCGTTCATGGCAAATGTATACTTTTTGTTTTCCCATGTCGTATTCAGAAGCCATACCGGATACAGCACATATTTTGCCACACCGTTCATCAGCTGAATACTGGAATACTCATTCGCAACAGAGGCATAGCCCTGTCCCTGAACTGTCTGATCGAACGCCTGCTGAGTGGACTGTTTGATTCGTTCATTGGCACGGTTCACCGTGGATTCCTTGTCCACATCATACTTATCGGCCAGATAACCAGCCAGAAATGCAGTCTGGAAAGGAACGGCTTCCTGGAAATTGAATGGTTCAATGGATTCCATCAGAGTATCGTCCAGCTTGGAGGATCCGTCGACCGGAACATGATCAAATCCAAGATATCCGCTTCGAACGACCTGGAAGAAACTGGTTTCGGTATAGACCCATCTCGGATCAGACCAGGTACGGACTCTCGTCGCCTTATAGCGCATCTTCGCATTGGCATCCGCATCAAACACCCAGTACGGAACGTACAGGCCTTTGATCTCATCGATATGATTCTCGTCCTTGAATACAGCCGGAAGCAGTTTTTTCGTCGCCAGGTGGTTCTTGAGTGCCTTCTTGGCGGCTTCTTTATCAAGCTTGAACGGAATAATATAATCCGGCTTCAGATGGCCGCTGAAGTTCCCCATCATCATGACGGGATTTCCGCAGTACGGGCAGCTGGTGGCTGCAGTATTTGCATCACCAACGATCTCTCCTCCGCAGGATTTGCACACATAGACCCGAAGGCCGGAGGCTTCACCTTCACTCCATTCAGAGCCCGGTTCCTGCTGCCATTCCATACTGTCCGGAGAATCTGTCGCAAGCTCCTGGTCATATGCCTGCAGTGTCTGCAGATCAAATTCGGTATCACAGTACGGACATTTCATCTTCTGAAGGGTACTGTTCCATTCGATCGCACCGCCGCAGCATGGACATTTATATTGAAGTAGTCCTGCCATAGGTTGCTGTCTCCTTATTAAAACATATGAATAAAGAAGGACCGGGCTGCCTAAGCAGCCTGGTCCTCATTGATGTCTAAATGATCAGCCTAACTTAGTTCCGCATTCCGGGCAGAATTTGCCAAGAACTCCGTTTGCCGGGGTGTAGCCGCAGTTCGGGCAGCTGGTCGCCGGTTTGGCTTTACCGCAGTTCATGCAGAACTTGCCGGTATTCTGGGTTCCGCAATCCGGGCAGGTCCATCCTGCAGCGGGAGCCGGCTGCGGTTTGCCGCAGTTCATGCAGAACTTGCCGGTATTCTGAGTTCCGCACTCGCAGGTCCACGCTCCTGCCGGAGCGCCCATGGGAGCTGCACCGGGAGCAGGCTGAGCGGGCTGCTGATACTGAGGCTGCTGCTGCTGACCCATTGCATAGAGGTTCTGAGGATTCATACCGCCCATGCCGCCAGCATTCATCGCCATGCCCATGCCAAGGAATCCGGTCATTGCGCCAGCAGAGTTGCCAGCCGCGGTCTTCATTGCATCGGCCTGAGCACCGACCAGCGTAGCACCTGCCATGGTAGGATCTTTCAGCATAGCCGTTCTCTGTGCCTGTTTGATCAGTTCCTGATCCTCTTCAGGAAGAGTAACAGAACCAAGTGCAACAGAAACGACCTGCAGTCCACGAAGGTTGCCCCACTTCTCGGACAGCTCGCTGTTCAGAGCGGCTTCCAGTTCGGTGTTGTGGGTAACGATCTGGTTGGGACGAAGTTCCAGTTCGGAAAGTCTTCCGAAGGAAGGCTGCAGCGCACTGATAAATTCAGGTTTCAGCTGAGTATCGATCTTGTCACGGGTATATTCCTGGGTGACATTACCGCAGACGTTCGTATAGAAAAGCAGCGGGTTCGCGATTCTGTAGCTGTAAACGCCGGAGCAGCGGACGGATACATCGATATCCAGTCCGATCTTGGAATCAACGACACGGAAAGGAATGGGGTTCGGAGTACCGAACTTGTTGTTGATGATTTCTTTAGTATTGAAGTAATAAACTCTCTGATCCTTGCCGGTGTCACCGCCATAGGTGAAACGTTTGCCGATCTCTTTGAAGGTCTGCTTGATGGAATCGCCAAGGGAACCTGCAAAGATACTGGGCTCGATAGAAGTATCATAGGTGAACTGGCCGGGCTCTGCGCAGACTTCCACGATCTTACCGTTCTCAACGATGATCATACACTGACCGTCATTGACTACGATACCGGAACCGTTGGAAATAACATTATCAGAACCTTTGGTGTTGGAGGAACGGTTGCCGATTCTCTTCTGTCCTTTGGTTACGAGAACGCTCTCGTCCATGGAATCACAGTAGAAGAATTCTTTCCACTGATCGGCAAGAACGCCGCCGACAGAACCGACAAGTGCAGAAATAAGACCCATAGTGAATCTCCTTTCAAAACAAAGATATTGTGGTGATTTCAATATAGCATCTTCCCACGGTCAAGTCAAGAAAAAACGCCTCATACAAAAGAGTGATCTTTTCTTTGATCCCGTGCAGTCTGCTTTTCCTTGACACAGGCAAAAAAGCTATGCTACAATTAAGAATGCAGAATGCCGCCCGGCAGTTTCTGTAAATACAGTTTTTCCTGCATTTATTATTTCATACACTTATGGAGGATACAAAATCATGAGCAAACCGATCGTACTGATCGTCATGGACGGTGTCGGTGAAACCCCTGAAACCCTCGGCAATATGGTGCTGAGAGCAAACACCCCTACCCTTGACTGGTTCAAGGCTAACTGCCCCTGGCAGACGATCAAGGCACACGGCGGTGCTGTTGGCCTTCCGACCGATGACGATATGGGAAACAGTGAAGTCGGTCATAACGCACTTGGCTGCGGTCAGATTTATTCTCAAGGCGCTAAGCTCGTTAACGAATCCATCGAATCCGGTTCCATCTATCAGAGCGAAACCTGGAAAGATCTGGTCAGCTCGGTGGTTGAAAAAGGTACCGCTCTTCACTTTATCGGCCTCTTATCTGACGGAAACGTTCATTCCAACATCAGCCATCTTTTCGCCATGCTGAAAGAAGCCAAGGCAGAAGGTGTCAAACATGCCAGAGTTCATACTCTGCTGGATGGCCGTGACGTACCGGCGACCAGTGCTCCGGAATATATCCAGAAACTGGAAGATGTCCTGGCTGAACTGAACGATGATACATTCGACGGCCAGATTGCTTCCGGCGGCGGCCGTATGTGCATCACCATGGATCGTTATCAGGCCAACTGGGCTATGGTTGAAGCCGGCTGGAATCTTCATGTTCATGGAGAAGGCCGTCAGTTCGCTTCTGCTCTTGAAGCTGTTGAGACCCTTCGCGCGGAGACCGGTGCTATTGACCAGGATCTTCCTGCTTTCGTTATTGCAAAAGACGGCAAACCGGTCGGTGCCATGCAAGATGGAGACAGCGTCATCCTCTACAACTTCCGTGGTGACCGTGCACTGGAACTTTCCATGGCCTTTGACGGAGATGCTTCCTTCGATAAATTTGACCGCGGCGTCATTCCGGCCGTCAAATACGCCGGTATGCTCGAGTACGATGGTGATCTGAAGATTCCGCATCATTATCTGGTCAATCCGCCTCAGATCCGTGAAACCCTGACTGAACTTCTGGTTTCTCATGGCGTCAAGGAATATGCTGTTTCCGAGACCCAGAAATATGGTCATGTCACTTACTTCTGGAATGGCAACCGCTCCGGAAAAGTTTCTGAAGAACTGGAAGACTACTGTGAGATCCCCAGCGATGTTCGTTCCTTCGATGAATGCCCCTGGATGAAAGCTACCGAAATCGCTGACAAGGTCATCGAAGCTATCGAGAGTCATCAGTACGGTTTCATCCGCTGCAACTTCCCGAACGGCGATATGGTAGGCCATACCGGAAGTCTGGATGCTACCGAGATCGCAGTCGAGAGCGTCGATCTGCAGCTTGCCCGCATCAAAAAGGTCGTCGATGAAGAGAACTGCATTCTGGTCATCACAGCCGATCACGGCAACTCCGATCAGATGCTGGAGAAAAACAAAAAAGGTAAGATTGAAGTTCGTACCGCACACAGTCTGAATCCTGTTCCGTTCATCATCTATGATAAGGATGAACGTCACGAGATGAAGGAAGGTGCATTTGGTCTGGCTAACGTTGCTCCCACCGTTGTTGGTCTGATGGGCATCAAGCCCTATGACAGCTGGGAAGAAAGCATGCTGAAATAATCAACGAGTAGTTGAAAATGTGCCTCTTCAGGCGCACCATGAGAAAAGGCTCTGTCCTCGCGGGACAGAGCCTCTTTTGTTTTCAGTCTTTTACAATTTGGCTGTTGATTCACTCACATTTTTCCACATTTCCATGGGTGACGCCAGCCTCATTGAAGGTATCGATCCGTACATAGTAATCTTTCTGTGCTTCAGAAAGTGCACCAATCTTCCACTTTCCCTCTGCCGCTTTCAGCTGATCCGCCATGACCATATAGCTATGGTACAGCTCTTCCGGATGATTGCCAAAAAGAATATTGTATCCGAGCGCTTCCTCTTCGATCGAACAGTTGACTTCCATATCAATGCCGGAAAGGCGCTTTGTCTCAAACGAAGCTGCAGCTGGCTTCTGAATCTCATCGTCCAACGTCAGACCAAACACACGGAGTCCTGAAACTGCCGGGATCTGATCATAGGGAAGACGAATCGCCGTCAGGCGAAGATACCGAATCTTTAGGCCTTCTTCCCGCACGATCAGATCGTGTGAAAGATCAGTCGTTGCTACGCTCTTGTCCTCGATCAGGCTCCAGTTTTCTCCATCAGCTGAACCGGACAGCACCCACTGAGTCTGGTAAACATGTTCATCGATATAGCGCGGCTGATCTCCGCCGTGAACTTTTCCGGGCACCGGAATTTTCAGAGAATCATCCGCGAAGTTGATCTGAATTGCTTTGACATCGAAAAGACGCCCCAGATCGAGTTTCAGCCATTCATCACGACTGTTCGTTTTAGCCCGCCACCAGGTCTGAACATTCTCATCGATGGCTTTTGATGGTTCCTTCCCTTCTTCGAAAGAAGAAGCTTCCGCCGTTTTGCCATAGCTAAGCAGCATCCACTCAGGATCTTTCCACAAATTCTGGTCTGAACGGCGCATGGATGGTCCTTCTTCCGGCATTTTCTGCGGCCAGTCACCATAGCGCTGATCACAAACGAGATCGCCGTCTTTGGTAAATCCGGCCGGCCAGATACCGACCCGACGTTCGAAGTCAAAGTTTTTACTGATACGCATTGACGCGGTATGCCACAGATTTCCATTCTTGTCTTCCATGGTTGAGCCGTGTCCGGCGCCGGGGAAGAATCCGCCCGGATGATAGCTGTAGGGATTGTTTTTCGCCGGCTCAAAGGGGCCAAGTGGTGAATCGCTCACATAAACAGCATCTCCATAGATATTGAACTGGGTTCCCGGGAATGCATACTGCAGATAATACTTGCCTTCATGCTTATCCATCCATGGACCTTCAATATACGGCCGGTTGGAGAACATGCCTTTGATGAGTGGCTTCACATTTTCCGGAATCATAAATTCAGGCATCTTCTGTTTTTTGACAAAAGCCTGATAGGCGGCCTCGACCTCCTCTTCCGAAGCGGGAAGAAAAGCGTGGTTCTCACCAAAGCGTTCGTATCCCAGATGCCAGGGATCTCCATGGATCAGTTCCACAAAGTTACCTTTGGGATTTGAAAGAGTTGCTCCGTAGGGTTTCATCGTGAAAGGATCGAGCTCTACTCCGTAGATGGGTGTTACGTTGGAACAGCCCCAGTAGAAATAGATCCGTCCGTCATCATCCTGGAACAGATTCGGATCCCAGTAGTCAAATGTCCCTTTGATCTTTTCATAGGGACCGTTCAGGATATCCTTTGTCCGATAACGGTCACAGGCTTTACCACGGCGGGATGCACAGAAATAGACCCACTCCTCGGTACCGACATAGTCTCCTTTCTCATCCTTTGCAGGGACCTTAAGAACCCGTACATCAGGAGCATAGTCATAAAGCGGCATGTCCTCCGGCAGCGGATGACTCTTCCAGTGAACCAGGTCATCGGACACCCAGACCGAAAGGTTCATAGAAGCAAAGATATAATAACAGCCCTGATAAAGGATCATGGAAGGATCCGCCGCTTCACGGCCGATCGCCAGTTTGCCGCCCGTTCTTCTGTCAACGTTGAACTGATAATGATAATTGATATTGACTGGATTGCAGTAATACTTCGCCATCATGTTCTCCTTTATAAATCGTATTTTCCTTCACCAAGAGTCAGGCGTCTGCCATCAGGCAGAAGAACTTTTGCCTCCAGGCCCTGTGGGATCTCCAGGTGATAGACAGCCTGTTTCTCTGTGTCAAAAGCTTTTCTTTCATAACGCCAGGAGGATACGATCCTTCCTTTGGGCGAATCGAAAACTCCTTTCGCATAGCCAAGCGAAGGATCCGGTTTGGGACAGATCAAAAGTTCGTTGTGCGTATATCGGATCCCGCAAACACCTTTGATCAGCCAGCCACTTATGGCCCCATAGCTGTAATGGTTCAGTGAATCATGAACCGAGCCATCATCCCGAATTCCATCCCAGGTCTCCCAGATCGTTGTGGCTCCCTTGTTCACAGCATAGAGCCAACCAGGACATTCTTCCTGCAATAGCAGCCGATAAGCTGTATGGGTATATCCATGATCGGAAAGCACGCTGGTCAGGAAGGGCGTAGACAGAAATCCTGTGTTCAGATGATATCCGTTCTCTTCTATGATCTGGTTCAGATCGGCTGCAGCTTTTTCTTCTTCTACTGCGTTCAGCAGGTGAAAAGCAATCGGCCGGACATATTCACATTGCCGCTTGCTTTTAATATGCCCGTCAGAGAGAACCAGTTTTCTGTAGGCTTTTTTCACCTGATAACTCAGATTGTAATAATGTTCTGCATCCTTCTCTTCCCCCAGGATCTCGGCGATCTGTCCCAGAAGATGAGCAGAATGAGCGTAATAAGCTGTTGCTACTTCAGGCTGACCATGAAGGGATGCCTGTTTCATCGTTTCCATCACATTGCTGCCTGGCTCATTCCATTCTCCATAGTCCATACCTGTATCGATGATGTATTTTTCACTCGACTTTCGTTCCCAAAGACCTTTGATTCGATTTCTTTTGGCTCTCTTTTCGAGGAAATCCACCCATTTTTTCATCATCTCGAAATTATCCCGAAGCTCTTTGGGATCACCATAGACTTCGTAGATCGCCCAGGGGACCAGGATGCAGGCATCGCCCCAGCCAACAGAAGCAGAGAACATCTCACTGATCATTCCCGGCTTCCCGTTGGTCGGTACAATGTAAGCCATTTTTCCATCATTATACTGACAGATCCGGACATTTTCAAGCCACTTCTCCCACACCTTACGGCTGTTCATCAGGATAAGGCCTGTCGGAGCAAAAATACCGGCATCCCCTGTCCATCCAGCCCGTTCTCTTGTCGGACAATCGGTTGGAATGTCACAGAAGTTGCTCTTCATGCTCCAGATACTGTTTTTAAACAGACGGTTGACTTTCTCTTCTCCGCATTCAAAGAAGGCTGTCTGCTTCATATCCGAGTAGATCGCTACTGCCTTCACCCGCAGATTTTCAAGCGGAAGGTCCGTCTCGATTTTGGCATAGCGGAATCCAAAAACAGAAAAACGCGGTTGATATTCCTGGTCGCCATCTTTGCAGATATAGACGGTTTTCTGTGCGATACCTCCGTTATGATTGCGTTCGCCCGGCTGGAAATTTGTGATCGTAAAGTTGCCATTCTCATCCAGACTTTCCCCATGTGTCAGCGTGATCTTCTGACCTGAGGCAGCATTCCGGATCTGGATTCTGGTAACACCTGCCAGGTTCTGTCCGAAGTCATAGACCCAGCTGCCGTCTGGTGTCTTAAACAGGTATCCTTCCAGGCATTCCTGCTCCCGTACAGGCAGCGTCTTTGTCGGCACAAGATTGTCGTAACCAAATCCGGTCTGCTTCAACCCTTTCTCCGGTTTAGGTGCTTCCGTCAAAATCCTGGCTTTATGCCAGTTTTCGATCTTTTCCCGACGTGCATCATAGATCTCACCAAGTTCCAGATCGGCCAGAAGGATCGGCCCATCCATTGAACCATCCCAGGTATCATCCGTCAGAACTGCCGGCCGATCGTTGATATAAATCTCCGCCAGCAGTGACAGATCCGTTCCAAAAAGATGTCTGGTTCCATCGATACCGTTATTCCCACGGTACCAGCCATCCCCAAGGATAACGAACAGTTCGTTTTCTCCTTCTTTCAAAGAACCAGAAATGTCAAAGACCTGATACTGCAGCCGCTGGTCATATTCATCACATCCGGGGGTCAGGAGATCCGAACTGATCTTTTTCCCGTTCAGATATGCTTCATATAATCCATGAGCGGTAATATAGATCTCGCCTTTCTCCGGGACACTTTCCAGTGTAAAACGTTTTCTTAGAGTCCCGGCTCCGGGGCGTTTGTCATCTTCGGATTCTGACAGCTCGGGAGTGATCCACCAGGCACTAAAACGATGCTTATCCATTTTCAGACCCTTTCATTTATCCACTTGGCACTGATCTGGATGCTTTTCATCGGGGATCGGTCGATCCAGTTCCGGTGTGTTTCAAGCACAGCAGCCTGTACACCCAATCCTTTCGCCTGTTCCATCAGCCTCTCAAGCGGCATGGATCCGGTTCCCAGCTCCACACTGTCGGATGTGATGATCGGTGTCATCACCTTCCCTGTGACGCGGCTGCCTCGATCAGTGATATGCCAGAGTTTCAGACGGCTTCCTACCTTATTCATCAGCGAGACGACATCTGCACCGGCTTCGGCTGCCCAGTAGGTATCCAGTTCAAAGTTCACATATTCGGGATCGGTATGATCAAGGATATAATCATAGACCGAAAGTTCCGGATCGGAACCTTTCACCTTCAGAAATTCAGCATTATGGTTATGATACAGGAGATGAACGCCTTCTTCCAGCAGTGTTTTTCCACATGCGTTCAGATCGGCACAGAGTGCACGGAGCGCATCCTCACTGGTATAGTCAAAACGGTACATTCCTGTAATAACAACATACTCTGTACCAAAGGACGCGGCTTCAGCGGCAACTGCTTTTGCATCTCTTTTAAGCGTGCCAAGATCCGTATGAAGACTGATGACATC
>JAFOIR010000006.1 GCA_017420625.1 Bacillota bacterium | reverse complement strand
CGATTGCTGACGGACGTGAAGGTATGGTTTCCATTAACCGATTTGTCCATGAAGGACAGAGCCTGACGATCGGTCGTGATCTTCGTGAGTTCATCGAACTTGATCGCGATGATATCAAGGTCGAGACCTATGACAATGCCAGCCGTCAGGTGCCAGGCATGAAACAACCGCTGGGCGGTGGTGATTTCGCTCATTCCTATGAGGATCTGCGTCTGACGCTGACAGAGGAGCAGGTAAAAACAGAAGCGGCAAGATGTCTGGGATGCGGTGCCTCCTATGTGGACACTAATCGCTGTATTGGATGCGGCCTTTGCACCACTCGCTGTGAATTCGATGCGATTCATCTCAGCCGGGATATTCCGGAGAACTCCCGGATGTATACGGCTGAAAACGGCAAGATCAAGGCGATTCTTCCGAACATTGTATCCCGCGGCATCAAGATTCTGAGAAACAAAGACAAGAAGTAATAAGTCTTTCTGCAGACCATAAACGTAAGAACCCAGGACGTAATTTCCTGGGTTCTTTACATTTGCATAAGGGGAATAAGCTTATTCTGCCTCGATCTCTTTGATGATACATTCATTGCCCGTTAAAAGGTATGTGTGTTCTGACCCGCAGTAGGGGCAGATCCGCCCAAACCTGACGGTTTCATAATCCTGTTTGCAGTCTTCACAGAAAGTGACTGCGTGGATGGTCTCGAGTTTGAGCTCGGAATCAACGAGCAATGGATGCTTGCGCTTGAAGTAGTTCCAGCAATCCACAAAGTAGTCAGTGACGATCCCTGAGACCTCGCCGACCTGCAATGTGACCGAGCCGATCTTCGCCAGCTGGTTTTCCTCTGCCAGTTCATCTATTGTTTTGGCGACGTGCATTACAATGGATAGTTCATGCATGGCTGCCTTTCTCCTTCCACGCTTTGGTTTGTTCCAGCAGATAATCTTCCAGCGCTTCCATCCCTTCACCGGTCTTGGCGGAAACAGGGAAAATATGGATCGTTGAATTCAGAAAACGCACGCGGTCGATAAATTTGTCCATATCAAAATGGAAGTATGAAGCTGTGTCGATCTTGGACAATACCAGTGCCTGACTTGTCTGGAACATGAGGGGATATTTGAGTGGCTTGTCATCTCCTTCCGGAAGGCTGGAAATCATGATGTTCAGTCCCGCACCGGTATCATACTCAGCCGGGCAGATCAGATTGCCGATGTTTTCCAGAAATACCAGGTCGATTCCGTCAAGCCCCATTTCCCGAAGCCCCGTTTCAGTCATGCCGGCATCCATATGACACATGCCGTCAGTATGGACCTGGATGGAACGAGCGCCAAGCGCTTCGATCCTCTCAGCGTCGACAGAGGCTTCGATATCGGCCTCCAGAACTGCGATCCGGACTTTCTGCCCGATGTCACCGATGATACGGCTGAGCAGAGTCGTTTTTCCGGAACCGGCAGCTGACATCAGATTGACGAGGAGAACACCCTTCTCCAGCAATTCGCTCCGCAGTCTCTCGGCATCGCGATCATTGGATTCCGTAACGGATTTATGCAGTTCGATCGTTCTCATTGCTTAACCCTCCTGATGATCGGAAATGAATGGTTGGCAGATCTTTGAAGCTTCAGCGGTGAGCCAGCTCAGCCAGGCTTCAAAACCTTCACCGGTTCCGGCGCTGAGGTACAGAATCGGCATATCCGGGTGACGAAGATGAGCATTATTTTCAAAGGAAGCTTTGTCGAAGTCAAAGACGGGCAGTGTGTCGATCTTGTTGACCAGCACGATATCACTGACCTGAAACATAAGCGGGTATTTCAGCGGTTTATCGTCGCCTTCAGGTACGGAGAGGATCATGACGCGTTTTTCTGCTCCAACATCGAACTCTGCCGGGCAGACAAGGTTGCCGATATTTTCCAGGAAGAGGATATCCAGATCAGAAAGATCGAAAGCTTCGATGCCGCGGGCTGTCATGTCAGCATCCATATGACAAAGACCGCCGGAGTGAAGCTGAATGACTTTGGCACCTAAGGCGCTGATGGTCTCAGCATCGACACTGGAATCGACGTCTGCTTCCATGACTCCGATTCGGTATTTTCCTTTAAGAGCCTGTATCGTCCGGGAAAGCAGGGTGGTTTTTCCGGCCCCGGGAGATGCCATCAGGTTGATGAAAAAAATCTTTCTTTCCTTTAACATAGCACGAAGCTCAGCAGCGGCTTTTTCGTTGTCGGCGGTGACACGCTCCTTCGTCTCGATGATATCATATTTCATATATTTTCTCCTTGCGATAGCTTGGGATAGAAGATATCGATCATTATAACAGAATCGGGCACTCAGAACAAGATTGCATGGGAGAATTGTGCTTAAGGTCAGGGACTTGCCCTTCCTGGCCGGATAGGAGTATAATAAGGAAAGAATGCAGCGGTGCAGATCCCCTCAGGATCTGCCGGAAAGGACAGAAACGATGATCCGGCTTTCGAAGATAACGATCGAGAATTTTAAGAATGTTATGAATGGTCAGATTGATCTGGCATCAGCAGAGAACGGGCCGAGTATTCTGGGCTTATATGGACAGAATGGATCAGGAAAGACTTCGCTGGTCGAAGCAGTTCAAATGCTGAAACTATTGTTTATGGGGAAAGTACTGCCGGTTTCATTCGGCGATGCGATCCATGTGGATTCTCCTTATGCCAGAGTTTTATACAGTTTTTCTGTTCAGGAAGAATCACCGGAAGGGGAGCTGACGGAAACCGGGCAGCTGCAGTATGATGTTTCGATCAAGCTGAGGCAGGATACGGAACTCATAGAGAATGCGTCTGCTGCAGTCGATGTTTTTGGAGAAGTACTGAGTTATCGAAGGGCGGAAAATGGGAAAACGGGGCGTTGGATCACCTTGATTGACACTTCATCGGATGTCCGTCCTTTTGCACCAGCCAAACGAGTAGGAGAACTGTTTACCAAAGAGAAAGGATTGAAAACGGATCTGGAGTATCGGATGCAGTTTGCAAGGTGGACAGGGCGTTCCTCGATCTTCTGTGAGGATTTTCAGCGAATTCTGACGGAGAAAGGTGTTTCTGACGGAGAAGGCGGACAGCTCGTCCGGCTGATTCGAAGAGTTAGCTACTATGGGAAGAACGAGCTGTTTGTTATCAGTAAAGCCGATATCGGCGAACTTTCCCTTCCCGATGGAACGCTTGTGCCGTTGGATGAAAGCGTAACGATTCCTGAAGCGGATGAAAAAGCGCTTGGGCGCATCATCGAACACATGAATCTGGTTCTGAAAGAGATCATTCCCGGACTTGTGATCGGGTTCAAGGTCCTGGCCAGAGAGCTGATGCCAAACGGTGAAAATGGTGTAACGCTGCAGCTGGTTTCTGAGAAAAATGAAAAAACGATTCCTCTGAAATATGAATCGGAAGGGATCAAAAAGATCATTTCTGTGCTGCATCTGCTCATTCGAGTCTATAATCAGGCATCGATTACTGTGGCGATCGATGAGCTCGATGCCGGAATATTTGAGTATCTGCTGGGTGAGCTGCTGCGCATCCTCGCGGAAAAAGGAAAAGGACAGCTGATCTTCACTTCTCATAATCTGCGTCCGCTTGAAACCATAGACAAGGAGTTTGTAGCTTTTACGACGACTAACCCGAATGCGCGATATCTTCGGATGAGCGGAATCCGGGCGGAGAAGAATCTGCGCGATTATTATTACCGGGATCTGCAGCTGGGCGGACAGAAAGAAACGCTGTACGATCCGACGAACAATTTCGATATCGCACTGGCTTTCCGGATGGCGGGGGAAGAACCCGATGCGTAAGAAGGTCGTATTCGTAATCGTGGAAGGACCGAGTGATCAGACGGCATTAGGTTCAGTCCTGTCTCACAGCTTTCCGGATGAACTGCTGCATGTACACGTGGTGGGCGGTGATATTACGACTCAGACCACGGAAAAGAGTGATATCGTACAGAAGATCGCTGATCTGATCCGATCCGAGGCAGGTATCTATCATTGGCGTGCTTCCGACATTGCCAAAGTGATCCATGTGGTCGACATGGACGGCGCTTTTGTTCCGGAGGACAGAATCATTCTGGATCCGCTTCGCAAACATATCCGCTACTATGAACGCGAGATCCGTACACCGGACCGCGAGAGCATCGTGGAACGCAACCGCCGCAAGCAGATCAATCTTGGAAGACTTTTGAAGATCCGTGAAGTGTGGCATGCGATTCCATATGGTGTCTATTATATGTCGTGCAATCTGGATCATGTTCTGTATGGTCAGCTGAATCTCCCGGACAAAGATAAGATGGAAACAGCCTATCGGTTTGCGATTCGTTATCGGGAGGATCCGGCAGCTTTCTATGAGTTTATGGCAGATTCTCCTTTCTCTGTCGACGGCACTTATAAGGAGACCTGGACTTATATAAAAGTAGACTGCCGCAGCCTGGAGAGACACTCTAATCTGTATCTGGCACTGGAGGGGTGAGATGAGTCTTCCGTTTTTAATCATCGTGACGGGTGAACCGGGTTCAGGCAAATCAACACTCGCACAGATCTTGTCCAAGCAGATTTGTCTTCCTCTTGTCAGCCGGGATCGGATCAAGGAAGG
>JAFOIR010000049.1 GCA_017420625.1 Bacillota bacterium | reverse complement strand
GATAACCTGACTGCGCTTCGGGAACTGTATCTGCAGGATTCCGATGATCTTCTGACACTCTGCCGTGAAGGACTTTCTGTAGGGCTGTGCACCATCATTGCCAACTCACAGACACAAGGGATCGGATATCGCTATCTTGCAAGTTTTTCCCGGCGCATTGCGCTTTTCTGCAACGATTCCGGAGAATATAACTCCCTCTTTGATCGCTGCCGAACTTATCCTCCCAACATTCCCGGTCGGTCACTGATTGAACTGGATAAGAGTCTATTGATCTGTCAGATCTATCTGGCCTTTCAGGGTGAAAAAGAAATTGAGCGGGTCAATGAAATCAGACATTATATTGAACAGATCAATCAACGATTTGAAGGGCTTCATGCCAGGCAGATTCCGATGATTCCAAGACAACTGACAAGCAGTTATATTCATAATTACTTTTCAGAGCATATGAAAAGACCGTATCAGGTCGTCGCAGGACTTGATTACGCCAATGTGATGCCCTTGGTGCTGAATCTGGGTAGTCTTGGTATTTTGGCTGTTTCCGGATGCGAGGAAAATGAAAAGTATAATATGGTCCGTTATCTGCTGAGGACCGCCGAAAAAGCTTATCCTGGAAACATTGAAGTAACCATCGTCGATGGGATTGAGAGGAAACTGCAGGATCTTCAACGAGAAAGCTTTACAAAACACTATACGTTTGTTGCTGATGAAGCCTGTCCGATGCTTTCAGTGATAGAGGAGAAACTAAAGAAGCGATATGATCTTCTTTCCTCCGGTGATTCATCTGTCTTTACTAAGGCACCGCTCCTGCTGATGCTGATAGATGGATCAGATGCTATGATTTCAATTCAGAACGATAGGGATGCGTTGGGAGCATTTAGGAATATCTGTGGACGTTACAGAAATCTGAATGTCTGTATGCTGCTCCTGATCGAAAACACAGCAGTCACTTATAGTTCGCCGGATATTTTGAAAACAGTGAAGGAAACACGGCATATCCTGTATTTCGATAATCTGATCAATCTGAAGATCTTCGATCTGCCGCTGAATCAGCTGCGAACATACAAAAAGCCGCGCGAACATGGCGACGGCTACTACATAAAGGGAAATGAAATTGTGAAAGTGAAAGTACCAATTGAAAACCAATCAATAGAGATTCACGCATCAGCATATTTCCGGGAATACCGGTAATATAGAAAAATCTATTTTGGAGGAGAAAACTTATGGCAAACCAGATCAGGATCACGCCCGATCAAATGCGGGGAAGAGCAAACGAATATCGGACACAGGCAGATACGGTGAGGAGTGTCATCGATCAGATGGATACTCTTCTGTCAGCTCTGCAAGGCGAATGGGAGGGAGCAGCAAGTGAGAGTTATGAACAACGCTATCAGGAATTGAAACCCGGTTTCTTAAAGGCTGAAGAACTGATTCGTGAAATCGCTCAGGCACTGGATTCGACTGCTAATATCGTGGAAGAAACAGATGCGTCCATTGCTGCTCAGTTCAGAAATGGCTAACACGATCCAATATGATGACAGCGTATTTCAGGGATGGATATCCGCAATAGAATCTTCGCTGCATTTTGATCTTTCATCTATGGAGGTTTCTTCCAAAGAAACTCTGAGTGCAGTCAGGATGCTTCAAGAGAGTATGACAGCCTATGTGGAGGTACTGAAACAGCTCTTTGACGGTCTATCAGAAGAAGTGAACAACATGAAAGTCCTAGGAGACTCTTTGGTAAAGGCAGATCAGAGAGCGCGAGGTCACTTTAGTGGGAAATTATGAATAATTCTTTTTATTTGGATCCGGAATCCGTCTGGACTTCTTGTATGGCATATATCTCCCGGCTGGAAGAGGGAAATGAAAGTCTGAAGGAGGCTCAGGATGCTATTCTTCTGGCTTTGGGAGATAACGTTTCTATTTCAGGAGAAAGTCTAATTGCCTGTCAAGCTCAGCTGACAGCCTACCATGATATCATTTCGGCTGTCATGACGATTAACTGCTTGGAAATAGAAGAGAGCCGCTGTTTGAGTAGTTCAGTAGGTGATGAAATACTGGATGGGTGTACGCTGTCGGAAGCATATGACGAAGCAAAGGACAACTGGCAGGAGGCACAGCAGAATGCAGATATCTGGTATTCTCGGGCAAAGATGGCGACAGAAAGCCAGATACAGGATGAGTATTATGAGTACAGCCGGTATTGGCAAAGTGCAGCCGATCAATATCGATTACTGAGCGAAAAGATTGCCGGAAAGTTCAGAAAGTATGGAGATATACAGAGTTATACAGCGACATTGTTTTCTGAAACAGCCGGTATGCGCATTGAATTGATTTCTGCTTTAAAAGAGCTGCAGCGGTGGGTGACGGGTGACGGAGAAACGAATGGATATTCGTCGGATTGGAACAAGCATTATCTGACGATGATTGGAAAAGTCATTGCAGTCTCTCCTGATCGCCGTCACACGTTAAAAAAGATGGGCGTGACACAGGAGCAGATTTCAACTATCCTTTCTTCTATAGAATCAGAGTCAGATTATCGTTTTCTGATCAATGTTCTTGATGGAAGATATGCTTCGGCTTTTCAGATGAATCCAGGAGATCTAAGCTTTTCTGCAGTTAAGGGAGTCCTTTGCTTTATGGAGATTCTTGCTCAGAATGAGGAGATGAAAGAAATCGAAGAAATGACAAATGGCATCCTGTGGACGGATCAGACCCATTACAGAAATCGGACCAGATCGGAAGAGGCAGCGTGGGGAAGCACTTATTTGTCAGTTCTGACAGTTGTCCTTGAGGAAGAATTGGAGAAGGAAGCGCGGCTCTGTTTGTCTGGTGATACGGATGCAGCATCTGGCGAGCAGTATTCGATTCTCCTGCAGATGGAGAGCTATCTGCTTTCTGTTCGAGCGCTTGCTTTCGATCAGAATGAGTATCACAGAATAACCGGACAAAGTGTTGTCCCTTCCGATTATCGGCAGAAGGATATGGATGAGTTTGCTGCCAAATTGGCACAAAGATACCTGGTAGGAGCCAGGATTTCCGGATTATCACTGAATGAGAATGGGTTTTCCTATCAGATGCAATATCTGATCTCTGAAAATGGCATCGTTCCCGATGAGAGAAGTTTCTGGCTTGATGATGAAGCAGATACTTTGTATGTAAAAGGCGGAACTTATCGGTCCATGTCTTCGATCGATCAGGCAATGAGCAGGGAAGAGATCCAGAATTATATTAATCAGCAGAAGAAGCTGGACAGCGTATACGCATATCAATGGCTTACGAAAAAAGCCGGTGATCATACGGACAGTTTGGTGGAAGATACATTCAATTATGACTGGAAGAAAGCACTGCAGCATGGGAGTAAATTCATTTCTAAGAACAGCGTCATCAAAGAAAGAGTCGGAGAGGTTCCGATCGTCTGGGCTGATATTTTCGTTCATGAATGGAAGTATCAGGAAAAATGGAATGATTATCAGAAAAGAATGAAAAATGAACAGACCAGGCAGCAGGTGAAGATGTTCGGTGAAGCCTGCTACTATGAAACGACAGTCGGAAGCAGTCCCTATCAGCAAAAGCAAGTTCATCTGACAAATTTGGAAACGTTTGATATTCATGTAATGGATAACATGCAGAAAATCGGCCAGGATGGATTTGAAAGTTTTATGAGAGATGTGGATCGGGCAAACCGGTATGATACAGACCTGATCATTCAGATTATTGAGGAAACGGATGATCTGAATGTCCAGTACTTCGGGAATGCGCTGCTTAACGGTCGTATTGATATCCTGCTTCGAACCAGCAATGGGAGCAAGGTATGGAATGCATTTTCAATGATAGAACAAGTTTATAATGAACAGGTAGG
>JAFOIR010000411.1 GCA_017420625.1 Bacillota bacterium | reverse complement strand
AGACTGTAGCTGTGAATTAAAATATGATTTCTTCCGCTTCCCCTCATGAAAGGAGAGATTCTGCTGTATGAGCGACTGGATCACCGTAGTTGACGATGATACTTCAAATCTTCGAATGGCAAGCCGCATCCTCGGCACAGAAGGAATGCGGGTCAGTGCCCTGCGCTCCGGAGAAGAACTTCTTGAATTTCTTCAGGCAAATCATCCGGATCTCATCCTTTTGGACGTTCATATGACCGGAATGGACGGTTTTGAAACCATGGCAAGCCTTAAAGAAAATGCCGGTATGATGAATATCCCCGTGATCTTTCTGACTGCCGATGACGATGCGGATACGGAAACCAGAAGTCTTTCGGCGGGGGCCATGGATTTTATCCGAAAGCCCTTCGTACCGGAGGTTCTGCTGCTCAGAGTACGCCATACCCTTCAGCTCATACGGCTGCAGGGCGACCTGACCAGAGAGGTGGAAAAGAAAACAAAGGAGCTTGTGGCGGAGCACGAAAAAAACGAACGCATGTCCATGCAGATAGTGGAGACTCTGGCCGGCGCCATCGATGCCAAGGATACCTACACAAACGGCCATTCCCTGAGGGTTGCCGAATATTCCAGAAGGATCGCGGCGCTTATCGGCTATTCCCAGAAGGATCAGGAGGATCTCTATATGATGGGACTGCTCCATGATGTCGGAAAGATCGGAGTGCCCGATGCGGTCATCAACAAGCCCTCCCAGCTTTCGGAGGAGGAATACGACGTCGTAAAGAATCATCCGGTAATGGGGGCCAGGATACTTAAGAATATCACATCGCTCCCCAAACTGGTAACCGGCGCCAGATGGCATCACGAGCACTACGACGGTTCGGGCTATCCGGACGGGCTTTCCGGAACCGATATTCCGGAGGAAGCGCGCATCATCGCCGTAGCGGACGCCTACGACGCCATGACATCACGGAGAAGCTACAGGAATATCCTCCCCCAGCATCTGGTGCGTCAGGAACTGGCAGACGGACGCGGCACGCAATTTGATCCTGCCTTTGCCGATATCATGATCTCCATGATCGACGAGGACACGGCCTACGAAATGAGGGAGCATTAACGTGGAATTAAAGCACCAGCAATCCAACGACCTTCAGAACGCTCTTCATCTGGTGATCCTTATCGCCTTCAGCGTTTTTTCACTGCTTCTGGTAATAGATATAATCCTCCTTGGCTGGCAGTTCTGGCCGATCCCTCTTATCATAATGGGATTGTCGGTTGCCTGGTTCGTACATGTAGCCCAGCCCGTAGAAACCGGGGTCCGGCTCTGGATCTACGGTTTTTTTGCGGTTCTTCTCGTCCTTCTATTTACCCTCGTAACCGATAATATTTATGATCTGACACCTACGGCGCTGATCGGGATACTTCTTTTTTCCCTTGCCGGAGAGCTTGGGATCGTTTACCTTTATATTCTGTCATATTACGCATACTTCCTGATCGATCTCTGGTGGCTTTCCAATACGGGAGTCATAATATTTGACACAGCCACCGTTTCAAGGATCTCCTACCACTTCATCACTGTTTTCGTGGCTCTCCTCGCCTCCAGATTCTTTGTACAGCGTCGATACTATAACTATCACGAATATGAGGAAAAAATAGCCGAATTAGCGGAGATAAACCACCGCAATGAAGATTTTCTGACAAATGTCTCCCATGAGCTCAGGACCCCTATCAATGCGGTCACGGGGATCACCTCGGTCATTTTAAGCTCCGGGGTGGATGATGAGTTCAGACATGAGATCGAATCGGTCCGCCAGGCAGGCTTCCGTCTCCATGAGCAGATCAGCGATATCCTTGATTATACCGAAATACATACAGGTAAGCTTATCTTAAATGAAGAGCCCTACATGCTTATCTCGGTTCTCAATGATCTGCAGAATGAAAGCCGGAGTGTTCATCCGGAAAAGAATAAGGTTGTTCTTTTTGATGTATCACCGGATATCCCGCTCCAGATGGTGGGAGACAGCGCAAAGCTCAGAAAGATCCTGCGCCACCTGATCGATAATGCAATGAAATTTACAGAGGAAGGCGGAGTCTATGTGCACATCTATTCCCGTAAAAAGGCCTACGGCGTTAACCTCTGTATTTCCGTAAACGATACCGGGATAGGGATCGAACAGGACGAGATCAACCGCCTCACCGAACAGTTTTACCAGACCAAAGGCGGGAAGGATCACATCGTAGGGGGCCTGGGGCTTGGCCTTTCCATCGTCCACGGTCTGGTCGACTCAATGGGCGGCTTCATGCAGATCACCAGTAAACCGGGCGAGGGCACAAATGTCCGCCTCAGCATTCCCCAGAAGGTCATCGACGCCTCTCCCTGCATCGCCATCAAAAACAGGGAAGAGGTCTGCGCAGCTATATATTCCGGGATCGATCATCTGACCGTCCCGAAAATGAAGGATTATTTCGGCATCATGCTTGTCCATGCCAGTGAAGGGCTTCACATACCTCTTCACAGGATCGAGAACGATGACCAGCTGACCCAGCTGATGAAGACCTACGCGCTTACGCATCTCTTCATCGGTCAGCCGGAATATGAGGATAATGTCACCTTTTATGAAAGTCTCGACAGCAGTATCCAGGTCGTTGTTGTAGCCCAAAGCTATTTCCCGCTTCCCCAGGACAGCCGGATCCGGATCGTAAAGACACCCTTCTATTCCTTCACATTGGCCTCCGTGATCAATTCCGGCGAGTCCGAACACTACTTCAATGAAAAGCAGATGCTCTGTCCCGGTGTACGTGTCCTGGTCGTGGACGATGAGGAAATGAACCTTATGGTAGCCGAGGGGATCTTTAAGCAGTACGGCATGATCGTGAAAACAGCCTTAAGCGGAGCCGAAGCGATCCGGATTGTGGAGCTTGAGGAATTTGACATCATTTTCCTGGATCATATGATGCCTGAAATGGACGGAATAGAAACAATGCTCCATCTCAGAAGAAACCTTACCAGAGCAGGGCGTTCCGTAAGCATTGTGGCCCTTACGGCAAACGCCGTATCGGGGGCCAGGGAAACGTTTATATCCGCCGGTTTTGACGGATTTCTTCCCAAGCCGATCGAGTACAGTGAATTGGACCGGATACTGAAGCTGGTGCTTCCGAAATCCGCCATCACCTATGTCGACAAGGATCAGCTTGCCGCTTCGGAGGATGCTATGATGTTACTATCCGATACCGCGCCGCTTCGACAGGCAGAAACCCTTACCGTTCTTTCCGAAGGAGGGATCAATACCCGGGCCGGAATCCGTTACTGCAAGGGAGACAGCAACTTCTATAATGAGCTTTTGATCAGCTTTGCCATGACCTCTGTGGACCGTCTGCGTGAGCTCAGATATTTCTTCGAAGAGAGAAACTGGCCCGATTATAATATCCGGGTCCACGCATTAAAGAGCACAGCCAAGATGATCGGAGCAGAACGCTTATCCGAGCTTGCCAGGGCTGCGGAGGAGGCTTCGAGAGATGCAAATACCGAATATCTTTTCTCTCATCAGAAGGAGCTGATCCGGACTTACGAACGCACTGTCCAGCTGATCCATGACGCTGTCGGAGTTCAGGCCCCTGAAGAAGAGACGGTTACGCAGGAGATCGGAAGGAAGGAACTGATCGAAAAAATGACAGAGCTTATTTCCGCTCTGGAAACCTACGAAGGCGATAAGGCCACAGGCATTCTCCGTTCTCTTTCTTCCTGCAGTTACCGGGGAAAACCTGTTTCCGCCATGCTTACGCATACCGGCCTTCTGGTTGCGGAATTTGATCTTAAGGCAGCCGCAGCGGATGCATCCGCCATTTTGAAGAGAATCACGGAGGGTGAAGAAGAATGAATAATATCCTGGAAATCCGCAGGCATATCCATGATCCTCAGCGATCACTCAAAGACAGGCTGTTTCTGCTTACCACCTCCGTTCTTACGGCAGCCCTTCATATTATGCTCATT